>NZ_JBLVXX010000218.1:0-287 GCF_048283985.1 Enterobacter cloacae complex sp. 6730903
TTGGTTAACTTGGGTCACCCAATCAAAATCGGCTGCGGTAATTTCTAATACAGGCGTTGCTTTGGTGACGGTGGCATTGTTAATTAACACATCAAGTTTAGAAAATTTCTCTTCAATCCATTGCACCGCTGCATGAAAATCTGCCTCGACCGAAATATCCAGCTTTAAAGGAAATATATTTTGGGCATACTGACTTTGTGCCTTAGCATTTTCGGCTTTTTCAAGCGTACTGGCTGACAAAATCACTTGATGACCTTGGCTCGCAAAATATTCAGCAATCACATTAC
>NZ_JBLVXX010000219.1:0-286 GCF_048283985.1 Enterobacter cloacae complex sp. 6730903
GTTCATTTGTCGAACCAAAATTAAAATAATGATGGCCGAAACTAATGGGACACCCACAACCCAGCCTACCAGTAGCTCGGGGCTATAGTTGGCATAGGTTTTTAAAGGTTCACGAACCCAGTTACCATGCATTTCTGGCGTTTGAATCCAGATACGTGGGCTAGGTTTAAATTGGAAATAGACAGTAACGTCTTTTGCGCCAATTTCATTTGCCAGTTTTTGCTCAACTTGGTTGGTAAAAAACTCGGCAATAATTTTATCGCGGACACTTGGATATTCTTTGGGG
>NZ_JBLVXX010000220.1:0-285 GCF_048283985.1 Enterobacter cloacae complex sp. 6730903
TGCGTCAGCCATTATTTGTGCCTGAAAGTGCACGTTCAGATCAAGTTCTTCGTATGCTTAAGCATACCCAGACCCATATCGCGATTGTGATTGATGAATATGGATCAACAGCGGGACTGGTTACGCTTGAAGATATTCTTGAAGAGATCGTTGGTGAAATTGAAGACGAACATGATACTGCGGATGAAGATGCACAGTACATTGTTCCAGATAACGACCATACAATAGCGAATGCATGGATGGTGCAGGCACTTACACCAATTGAACACTTCAACACTGTTTTAG
>NZ_JBLVXX010000221.1:0-281 GCF_048283985.1 Enterobacter cloacae complex sp. 6730903
CAACTAAGAAATGTAGCAAATGTGAATCAATCGACGGGCTGATCCGTCAATTCAAAAGAGGAGGCGTTGAGAACTGAGGCGCAGAAAGGCCCGGTATCCATCTAGGTATACCGGCCGCAGAAATCGCCTCAAGGCGCTGGACTGCGGCCGATCGAGGAAATTGGCGATAACGAGAAAATTGCCGGTCGCGTAGGGATTCCGTTTGAACCCCTCCGCTCAGAGTCGCCGACAAAATGCCATTGCCCATCCAACTCCGCTCGAAAGCTCAGTAACTTGTATGT
>NZ_JBLVXX010000222.1:0-281 GCF_048283985.1 Enterobacter cloacae complex sp. 6730903
ATGTAAGCGTGAATGGTTCCATATTTGAAAATAAGAAATGCATGGATTATTATATATACAAAGCCCGCTCCACTTATGACACGAGAACGTATAGGGTCATAAGTGTAGGTTAGAAGATGTCGCAACCCATCTCTAACTACCGGGCTTTTTTTAATGCACTTCAAAAGCTGTAAGCAGCCATGCATTACTACCTTCTCGCTTAATCAATGACGCTTCATGCGAATTAAATACAATATTTATTCTTGTAGATAATCCACGTTCTGTACGCCGTTGTGTACTAC
>NZ_JBLVXX010000223.1:0-280 GCF_048283985.1 Enterobacter cloacae complex sp. 6730903
TTCGGTGAACGCACTCTGGCCACACTGGAGCGTCTTCTGAGCCTGCTGTCGGCCTTTGAGGTCGTGGTATGGATGACGGATGGCTGGCCGCTGTATGAATCACGCCTGAAGGGAAAGCTGCACGTTATCAGCAAGCGATATACGCAGCGCATTGAGCGACATAACCTGAATCTGAGGCAGTATCTGGCAAGGCTGGGCAGGAAGTCACTGTCGTTCTCAAAATCGGTGGAGCTGCATGACAAAGTCATCGGGCATTATCTGAACATAAAACACTATCAGT
>NZ_JBLVXX010000224.1:0-280 GCF_048283985.1 Enterobacter cloacae complex sp. 6730903
GGTTAAAACTATTGCAGGAAAGTTAGAGGAACGTATTCGTTACACTTCAGCAATTTGCTATAACACTTTTCCTGTGCCAAAGCTCATGAAAGCATCGATATTTAAGTTAAATGAATCTGCTTTTAAAATACTAGCTGTACGTGAATCCTATTCACATTTAAGTTTGGCTCAACTTTATGATCCTGAAAAAATGCCTTTTGACTTAAAACAAGCTCATAAAGAGAATGATTCGTTAGTGGAAAAACTATATAAATCAAGTGATTTTAAGACAGATGAAGAG
>NZ_JBLVXX010000225.1:0-276 GCF_048283985.1 Enterobacter cloacae complex sp. 6730903
GGACTGTATCAACCGTTACTGTCACGTCTGCATCTGCAACATCTACGTTACCTTGCGCATCTACAGCCTCAGCATGAATCACAATCTGACCAGTCACAGGATCGGCTGCTGTTGCATCCAGAGTTGCTGTGATATAGCCGTTTGCAAGGTCAGCTGCTGTCACGGTGTAGTTAGTACCGTTAACATTCACCACTGTGCCATCGATTGCATCCGGTCCTAATGCCACTTGTGCATTGAATGTACCGCTGTCTCTTATACACATCTCCGAGCCCACGA
>NZ_JBLVXX010000226.1:0-276 GCF_048283985.1 Enterobacter cloacae complex sp. 6730903
TCATAAAGACATATAAAAGAGCAGATCTATGGAGTTTGTTGTAGAACCTTGGCACTGGTTTGTATTGGGTATCTTACTTATTCTTTCTGAGCTGATTCTCCCTGCCTTTGCCGCTCTCTGGTTTGGTATTGCAGCCATAATGGTTTGCTTTCTCTATTGGTTATTTCCAGATATCAGCCTTACTACTCAAATAGTGCTGTGGATTGTGTTATCGGTGCTATGTACCCTTCTCTGGTTTAAATTTATTAAGCCTTTATCTATTGATAAAACTAAAGC
>NZ_JBLVXX010000227.1:0-275 GCF_048283985.1 Enterobacter cloacae complex sp. 6730903
GGTTCTGCGGCATGGGCATGGCAGCCGCGGCGGAACTGGCGATCTGGTTGAACTGCTGCTGCAGCATGTTCCACCACGGTGACGGGTCCAGCGCGGCTGCGGCTGCGCGCGCTGCAGCGTGGGCCTGAGCTTGCGCCTGCGCAGCGGACTGCGCCCGAGCCTCGGCTTCGTCATCGTCGGCGTCTTCGGCTTCGATCTCGGCCTCGTCTTCGGGGGTGGGCTCGTCAGCTTCGGCCGCTTTGGTGGTGGCGGTATGTGGCCAGGCCGGCTTGGAC
>NZ_JBLVXX010000022.1:0-72879 GCF_048283985.1 Enterobacter cloacae complex sp. 6730903
ATTGAAATACATTGCGGGAACATATTCAAATCCGCTGAAATAAATTAGATAAAATACATTATTCATTTTTTTCAGTTGCATTATTTATTTAACCCGTCCATTTTTATTGCTCAGTCATTTGAGAACGGAAATTCATATGCAATGGCGTAACTCCTCCCGTCGCTACGGAATAATATCCATGTGTTTACACTGGCTATTTGCACTTGCCGTTTATGCCATGTTTGGTCTCGGCCTGTGGATGGTGACATTAAGCTATTATGACGGTTGGTATCATCAGGCCCCCGAATTGCACAAAAGCATTGGGGTTCTGCTGATGATGGGTCTGGTTTTTCGCGTGATCTGGCGACATATCTCTCCACCACCTCCAGCGCCCAAAAGCCATGGCCGACTTACCCGCATAAGCGCTGTTGGCGCGCATATCGCACTCTATGCCCTGCTTTTCGCCATTCTGATCAGCGGCTATCTCATTTCCACCGCAGACGGTAAACCGATCAGCGTGTTTGGGCTTTTTGACGTCCCAGCCACGCTGGCTGACGCCGGTTCCCAGGCTGACACCGCAGGTGTGGTTCATCTGTGGCTGGCATGGAGCGTAGTAATCCTTTCTGTCCTGCATGGCCTTGCGGCCCTGAAACACCACTTTATTGATAAAGACGATACGCTGAAGCGCATGCTTGGCCGTTCGTCAGTTGACTCTGGAGCATAAAATGAAAAAACGCCTGTTGGGTATCGCATTAGGTTCGCTGCTATTTACCACCGGTTCGGCCCTGGCCGCCGACTATAAAATTGATAAAGAGGGCCAGCATGCCTTCGTCAATTTCCGTATTCAGCATCTGGGTTACAGCTGGTTATATGGCACGTTTAATGATTTCGATGGCACATTTACTTTCGACGAGAAAAACCCTGCTGCCGATAAAGTGAACGTCACCATTAATACCAACAGCGTCGACACTAATCACGCCGAGCGTGATAAACATCTGCGCAGCGCTGAATTCCTGAACGTGGGCAAATTCCCGCAAGCTACTTTCGCGTCGACAGAGGTGAAGAAAGACGGTGATAAGCTCGCTATTACCGGTAATCTGACGCTGAACGGCGTAACAAAACCGGTCACACTGGATGCCAAATTAATTGGACAGGGCGACGATCCATGGGGCGGAAAACGTGCTGGCTTTGAAGCCGCAGGCAAAATTCATCTGAAAGATTTTAATATCACCACGGATTTAGGCCCGGCATCGCAGGATGTAGAGCTGATTATTTCGGTGGAAGGCGTTCAGCAGAAGTCATAAAACAGGCCCGGCAGGCTTGCGAGCCGCCGGGCAGTGTTTTACTCCGGGTCCGGAATACCCAGTTTGGTATTCAGTCGGCCCCGGGATTTATTAAAGATCTTATTCCCGTTCTCGCGTCCGGCACGGCGACGACGTTGCTCTTCTTCAGGCAACATACTCTCTTCACTACACAGCTCACTACAGCAGCCGTTAAACTTCTCGGCACATGCAGGGCACTGAATAAACAGCAGATGACACCCGTCGTTTTTGCAGTTGGTATGCGTATCGCAAGGCGTACCGCACTGGTGGCAGTGCGCGATCACGTCCTCTGAAATTCGCTCGCCCATACGCTCATCAAACACAAAGTTCTTACCGATAAAACGCACCGGTAAACCCTGCTCACGGGCGCGGCGGGCATATTCAATGATCCCACCCTCAATGTGCCAGACTTTATTAAACCCGTTGTGCTTCATCCAGGCGCTGGCTTTTTCACAGCGGATCCCCCCGGTGCAGTACATCACGATCTTTTTGTCTTTATGCTCCTGCATCATCTCAACCGCTTTCGGCAGTTGCTCGCGGAAGGTGTCGGCAGGAATTTCCATCGCATTCTCGAAGTGCCCCACTTCATATTCGTAGTGGTTACGCATATCGATAAACACCGCTTCCGGATCGTCGAGCATCGCGTTCACTTCAGCGGCCTTGAGGTACTCCCCCACATTAGCGGCATTGAAGCTTGGATCGTCAATGCCATCCGCCACAATACGCTCGCGGACCTTCATGCGCAGCACCCAGAATGATTTACCGTCATCATCCAGCGCAATGTTCAGACGTAAGCCGTTAAGCGCCGGATCAAACCCGTAAAGGAGGTCGCGGAAGGCGCTGACCTTGCTTTCCGGCACGCTGATCTGCGCGTTAATCCCCTCACGCGCCAGATAGACGCGACCAAACACGTTCAGGGCGGTGAAAGCCTGGTAAAGTGCATCGCGGGTCGCCTGGGGATCGTTGATGGTGAAATACTTATAGAAAGAGATCGTTGTGCGCGGTTCGGTTTCGGCCAACATACGCGCTTTCAACATCTCATTCGAAACGCGGTTGTGTAACACTGGCATGGTGTACAAGTCCTGCAATCGTTGAGAATTAAAAATCGGTCGGCATGATATAGCAAACAAAGACAATTTACATCCACACAATTTACGCTACATTTCAGTCAACCTGATTAATCAGACTTAACATTTGCATATTCTTTCATGTTTCGATGACAGACATTTTGGCTATGCCTTAAAAAATGAGACAATAGCCTTTCAGGACGTTAGAACACAGGACAGACATGACCCAGTTACCGAAATTTACTGCCGCGCTTTTGCATCCCCGCTATTGGTTAACATGGTCAGGCATTGGCTTGTTGTGGCTAATTGTACAGCTGCCTTATCCCGTCATTTTCCGCATGGGTAAAGGACTGGGCCGCATTGCTCAGCAGTTTATGAAGCGTCGCGCCAGGATCGCGTATCGTAACCTTGAGCTTTGCTTCCCTCAGATGAGTGAATCTGAGCGCCACGACATGGTGGTTAAAAACTTCGAATCTGTCGGCATGGGGCTGATGGAGACCGGTATGGCCTGGTTCTGGTCGGATAAGCGCATGGCGCGCTGGACGGAAGTGGCCGGGACCGGCATGGAGCCGGTGCATACTCTTCAGGCCAACCAGACTGGCGTCCTGCTGATTGGCGTTCATTTCCTGACGCTCGAAATTGGCGCGCGCATGTTCGGCATGCAGGCGCCGGGAATTGGGGTTTATCGTCCTAACGATAATCCGGTGATCGATTTGATCCAGACCAACGGACGCATGCGCTCCAATAAAAGCATGATCGATCGCAAAGACCTGAAAGGGATGATCCGCGCCCTGAAATCAGGTGAAGTGGTCTGGTATGCCCCGGATCATGACTATGGCCCGCAATCCAGCGTGTTTGTTCCGTTCTTTGCGGTGGAAGATGCAGCGACGACCACCGGGACCTGGATGCTGGCGCGGATGTCCAAAGCGGCTATCGTGCCGTTTGTGCCGCGCCGTAAACCAGACGGTTCAGGCTATCAGCTCATCATGCTGGAGCCGGAACTCGCGCCGCCGCTGATTGATGCGGAAACCACCGCCCGCTGGATGAACGGCGTTGTCGAGAAATGCATCATGCTCGCCCCGGAGCAGTACATGTGGCTGCATCGCCGCTTTAAAACCCGGCCTCAGGGCGTCCCTTCCCGGTATTAACCTGCATGCGGCCTTCCGGGCCGCATGTTGTTTTAGCTTTAAAAGCTCCCCGTCATTGCGGCAATCATACCCCGGGCGCATAATTAGCAGGCTTACTACCTCACTGGTCATGGTGCCCTGCACCTCATTATGCGGATAGTTATGTCCCCCACAGATGCTCCCATAAACTGGAAACGTAACCTGACGGTTGCGTGGCTGGGTTGTTTTCTTACTGGCGCCGCCTTTAGCCTGGTGATGCCCTTTCTGCCCCTCTACGTTGAACAGCTCGGCGTCACTGGCCATAGCGCCCTGAATATGTGGTCCGGCCTGGTGTTCAGCATTACGTTCCTGTTCTCCGCCATTGCGTCCCCGTTCTGGGGTGGGCTGGCAGATCGCAAAGGCCGCAAAATTATGCTGCTGCGCTCCGCGCTCGGCATGGCGATCATTATGCTGCTGATGGGGGTGGCGCAGAACGTCTGGCAGTTCCTGATATTACGCGCGCTTCTGGGCCTGCTCGGGGGATTTATCCCTAACGCCAACGCCCTGATCGCCACCCAAATTCCGCGCCAGAAAAGCGGCTGGGCGTTGGGCACGCTCTCCACTGGCGGCGTAAGCGGCGCACTGCTGGGTCCGCTGGCGGGCGGGCTGCTGGCCGACCACTACGGACTGCGGCCGGTATTCTTCATTACCGCCAGCGTGCTGTTCCTCTGCTTCCTGGTGACGCTTATCTGCATCCGCGAGAATTTCACGCCCGTGGCCAAAAAAGAGATGCTGCACGCCCGGGATGTGCTGGCCTCGCTGAAAAACCCAAAGCTGGTGCTGAGCCTGTTTGTAACCACCATGATTATCCAGGTGGCCACCGGTTCAATCGCGCCTATTCTGACGCTCTATGTCCGCGATCTGGCAGGAAACGTCAGCAATATCGCCTTTATCAGCGGCCTGATCGCCTCTGTTCCCGGCGTGGCGGCGCTACTGAGCGCGCCGCGGCTCGGCAAGCTTGGAGACCGTATCGGCCCGGAAAAGATCCTGATCTGCGCCCTGATCGTCTCCGTCCTGCTGCTGATCCCCATGGCGATGGTGCAGTCTCCCTGGCAACTCGGCGTCCTGCGCTTCCTGCTGGGGGCTGCGGATGGTGCGCTACTCCCGGCTGTACAGACGCTGCTGGTCTATAACTCCACCAACCAGATAGCCGGTCGTATTTTCAGCTATAACCAGTCGTTTCGCGATCTGGGTAACGTCACCGGACCGCTGGTCGGCGCGGGGATTTCGGCCAGTTTCGGTTTCCGGGCGGTCTTTATCGTGACGGCAGGCGTCGTGCTGTTCAACGCCGTTTATTCGTGGCTCAGCTTATCCCGGGCGCTACGCCCGGCGCGAATAAGACAACATCGTGACGGCTAATTTTCGCATTCATACTTGCAAAATCACATAATCAGCTATTCTTTCCCTGAATACCTTCACGAAAAACAGGGAGACACCAATGACCATGTACGCCACGCTGGAAGAAGCAATTGATGCCGCTCGCGAAGAGTTCCTCGCCGATAATCCCGGCATTGAGGAAGAAGATGCTGACGTGCAACAACTCAATATCCAAAAATACGTCCTACAGGACGGCGATATTATGTGGCAGGCCGAATTCTTTGCTGATGAAGGTGAAGACAGTGAATGTCTGCCGATACTGAGTGGTGAAGGTGCGCAGGCGGTATTTGACGGCGACTATGACGAAATTGAGTTACGTCAGGAGTGGCTGGAAGAAAATACGCTGCACGAATGGGACGAAGGTGAGTTTCAGCTCGAACCGCCGCTGGATACCGAAGAGGGTCAGGCCGCAGCGGACGAATGGGACGAGCGATAAGTTACCGCTACTTGTAGGGGCCGTGGCTGGCATCGATGGGCAGCAGTAGCGTATCGAAAATCAGCGAAAACGGCAGATCGAGCACGGTGAGATAGCGCCATGCGGAATCGCGAACGTCCCACTGTACGCCGGGGTAGTATTGATTCCCGTGGCCCTGCCCGGGGATGGTGCGGCTGATAATGCTGCCGCAGCCGCTGAGCAGGCATGCCATCATGATTACAATGACGACTTTCATTGTTAAACCTCTAAAAAAATACCGGCGCTTAAGCCGGTATTTTATTTGGCGGGCAAAGAAGCGTTACTTCGCCTTCAGTGCCAGCGGATTCAGCTTCACGTCCTTGTAGTAGTTCACCCACGAAGAGTATCTCTCCGGCGCGGACCACACGCGGTAGTGAAGCCGTGCCATCGTCACCGGATCGCTCAACAACACCAGACGACGGTCGCGGTTAAGCTTTTCTGGCGTCTCGTTCAGCGCCTGCTCAACGTGGCGATCGCGGGCGATCTCCAGCACCTGGCTGGCGCGGTGACGCGCCGTCGCCATCGCGGTTGCCAGCGCGTTGAATGACGGGTTAAACACGGCATGCATAAAGCCATCATCCAGCGTGCGTTTGCGGTTCTGCTCCAGATAGGTATCGGTATCCACCAGCACCTGCGGCGGAGAATACTCTTCCGGGATCAGGAACAGCTTCCAGCGTTTGGTACGCAGGCCCACCGTGGAACGGCTGGAGATCACCGACACAAACGGCGACAGGATCAGCGAGAAGACGATTGGCGCCAGCCAGAACAGGAAACGCAGATCCAGCCAGGCCATACCAACGGCCCACACCAGGCCCAGCAGCAGCTGAGAGCCATGGCGCATAAAGGCTTCACTCCACGGCGTAGAGTCATCGTCACGCTGCGGTGAATTCCACACCACTTCCCATCCCAGGAACGCGCTCACCACAAACACCGTATGGAACAGCATACGCACCGGCGCCAGCAGGACCGAGAACAGCACTTCCAGCAGCAGTGAAAGGGTCACGCGACAGAAACCACCGTACTCCTTCGAACCTTTACACCAGATCAGAATGATACTGAGCAGCTTAGGCAGGAACAGCAGCACCATGGTCGACGCGAACAGCGCGATCGCCAGCTCCGGACGCCACTGCGGCCACACCGGGAACAGCTGGCGCGGTTGCAGGAAGTACTGCGGCTCCGTCAGGGCATGCACAACCTGCAACGCGGTTGAGAGCGCCAGGAACATAAACCACAGCGGCGCAGACAGATAGGACATAACGCCCGTCAGGAACACCGCACGGTGAACAGGGTGCATTCCTTTCACCAGGAACAGGCGGAAGTTCATCAGGTTACCGTGACACCAGCGGCGGTCGCGTTTGAGCTCATCCAGCAGGTTCGGCGGCAGCTCTTCATACGAGCCCGGCAGATCGTAGGCAATCCAGACGCCCCACCCTGCGCGACGCATCAGCGCGGCTTCCACAAAGTCATGCGACAGAATGGACCCGGCAAACGACCCTTCACCCGGCAGCGGCGCCAGGGCGCAGTGCTCGATGAATGGCTTCACGCGGATAATGGCGTTGTGGCCCCAGTAGTGAGATTCACCCAGCTGCCAGAAGTGCAGACCGGCAGTAAACAGCGGCCCGTAGACGCGGGTCGCAAACTGCTGACAGCGCGCATACAGCGTGTCCATACCGGACGCTTTTGGCGAGGACTGAATAATACCCGCGTTCGGGTTGGCTTCCATCAGACGGACCAGCCCGCTCAGGCAGTCGCCGCTCATCACGGAGTCTGCATCCAGTACCACCATGTAGCTGTACTGGTTACCCCAGCGACGACAGAAGTCATCGATGTTTCCGCTCTTACGCTTAACACGACGACGACGACGACGGTAGAAGATCTGCCCTTCGCCCTGCACCTCGGCAATCAGCTCCATCCAGGCTTTTTGCTCTGCCACGCAGATATCCGGGTTGTAGCTGTCGCTCAGGATATAGACGTCGAAATGCGCCGCGTTACCGGTCGCCTTCACGGACTCCCAGGTGGCACGCAGCCCGGCGAATACGCGGTCAACGTCTTCGTTACAGATAGGCATGATCAGCGCGGTACGGTGCTCAGGATTGAGGGGTTCATCTCCGACCGTCGACGCGGAAATGCTGTATTTGTCACGCCCCATCAGCAGTTGCAGGAAGCCCATCAGCGCCGTCCAGAACCCGGCGGAGACCCAACAGAACAGCACGGCGAACAGCAGAAGAATGCCGCTCTGTAAAATATACGGCAGCAGCTGCATGAAGGAGACCCAGATATCCTGGCCAATCATGTCAGCAGGGTTAATTAACGCCCAGCCCTGGTACGGCAGAATGGTTTTCATGTACCAGGTGGCGACAACCGTCTGCGCCAGCGTCAGCAGCAGCAAAATGTAACGACGAATCGTTCCTACGGTACGCCATTTCTGCTCGGACGCCTGCTGTTCTTTGGTCAGACGTGACAGATAGCGCGGCGTCACGTCTCGCCCACGCAGGCGATCCCAGAAGCGGCCCACCGGGTTGGTGCGCCACGGATCGGGGAACATGGAGGAACGCGTGGCCTTCGGCATCGCCTGTAGCTGGTCACGCCCTTCGTCATCCTTGATTAACTGCCCTTCTGCCAGCGAGTCCGGCCATGCCTGCTCCAGACGTGCCTTCACTGACCCCAGCGGCGTATCATCATCACGGGAAAAGTGACGATGTTCACCATCCAGCGCGGTGTGAACCGCGCGGATGTCGCTCGCAGGGAGTGCCGCTTTTTCAATGTCCGTCAGCGGCATGGCATCAATATATTCAGATGTATTATTCATTGGCAGGTAGCTGATAGCTCCAGGTTTCACTCAGCGGCTTATCGTTACTGACCAGCGCGGCGCGCATTTCAGTGGTCTGTTTCGGATCTTTCACCTTCACGCGCAGGGTCAAACGCCACCCTTTGGTGACCGGATTGTAGCGCACGGCGTTCTCAACGATTTCACCGTTATCGCCAATGCTGGCCTGTGCCGTCACGGCAGTATCCGGCGCCAGTTTTTTCATATCCTGCCCGGTGAAGTCCACGATAAATGCCAGCGTGCCATCCGGCTGACGAATCAGGTTGGACTGCTTCACGTCACCCGTCGAACGACGCGTCTGCATCACGTACGCGTTATCCGGCGCGTGCAGCTTGTCTTCGTCACGGCTGAAAGTGATCGCATACTTGAAGTTCATCTCTTTACCGGCTTCCGGCAGCTGATCCGGTGTCCAGTACGCCACGATGTTATCGTTGGTTTCATCGTTGGTTGGAATTTCAACCAGCTCAACTTTGCCTTTACCCCAGTCGCCTTTCGGCGTCACCCAGGCGCTTGGACGCAGATCGTAGCGGTCATCCAGATCTTCAAAGCGGGAGAACTGACGGCCACGTTGCAGCAGACCAAAGCCCTGCGGGTTTTCCATCGTAAAGCTGCTGACAGCGAGGTGTTTCGGGTTGTTCAGCGGACGCCAGATCCACTCGCCGTTACCCGCATGAATGGAGAGGCCATTGGAATCATGCAGTTCAGGACGGAAGTTGGTCGCCGGAGACGGCTGGTTCGGCCCGAACAGGAACATGCTGGTCAGCGGCGCGACGCCCAGTTTGCCCACTTTATCGCGCAGGTAAACTTTAGACTGTACGTCAACCACCGTGTCACGCCCTGGCATGATCACGAAGCGATAAGCGCCTGTCGCACGAGGGGAGTCCAGCAGCGCATAAATTGTCAGACGTTTGTCGGTTGGTTTTGGACGTTCGATCCAGAACTCGCGAAAACGTGGAAATTCTTCACCTGATGGCAGCGCGGTATCAATTGCCAGACCGCGCGCAGAAAGCCCGTACACCTGCCCCGCGCCAATCACGCGGAAGTAGCTGGCGCCAAGCATGCTGACGATTTCGTCGTTTTTATCTTTGCTGTTAATCGGATAAAGCACCTTGAAGCCTGCGAAGCCGAGGTCTTTCACCGTGTCTTTATCGTGTTGCACATCGCCAAAATTGAAATAATCCGGGCTGTACTTGATTTTGCGTACCGCGGTCGCCGTCACTTCGTTGATGGCAACCGGCGTGTCGAAGTACATACCCTGGTGGTAAAATTCAAGCTTGAACGGGGTTTTAATATTGTTCCAGTACGCTTTATCGTGATTGAACTGGATCTGCTGATAGTCCGCGTATTTCATGTCGCGGAAAACGGAGGGCAGGTTACTTTTTGGCGCTTCGTAGCTCTTGCCCGCCATCGATTTAGCCTGTTTTGCGACATCATCGATGTTAAAGGCCAGTGCAGATGAGGTATACAGTGACAACAGCACTGCTACACCCAACCAACGCATTTTCATCATTTGTGGTTTATGTTTCATAATAAGTAAGCACTTCCCCCTTTGTGTGCTTATATCGATCCGATCCATTTTAATGGAAACTCAGGCAATCCGACAACATTATCACTGCTTTGTTCAGCTCGCTGGCTCATGGATTAAGCAAATGAAAGAACCCGCTTTTCACTTTGCGTGCTTATCCTGGAGACAGGGTGTCGGTCTTGGTGTAGGGTTGGCTCCGAATGTAACCATTATGAGCCTTAGGGATAAGGCGAAAAGTCTGAGAATGCGCAAAGTTATATGAGCACAACCCCTGTACAACGTGAATATTTCCTCGACTCGATCCGCGCATGGCTCATGCTATTGGGGATCCCTTTTCATATTTCACTGATCTATTCCAGCCACACCTGGCACGTGAACAGCCAGATGCCCTCCTGGTGGCTGACGCTGTTTAATGATTTTATCCATGCCTTCCGCATGCAGGTGTTTTTTGTCATTTCCGGTTATTTCTCTTACATGCTCTTCTTGCGCTATCCCCTCAAGCGGTGGTGGAAAGTGCGCGTGGAGCGCGTGGGCATACCGATGTTGACGGCCATTCCGCTGCTGACGCTGCCGCAGTTCATCATGTTGCAGCATGTTAAAGGCAAGGCGGAAAACTGGCCGAATCTCTCCTTCTATGAGAAATACAACACCCTGGTCTGGGAGCTGATTTCCCACCTCTGGTTCCTGCTGGTACTGGTGGTGCTAACCACGGTGAGTTTGCTGATCTTCAGCCGGCTGCGCCAGCGCGCGAGTAGCGCATCCTCGACCTTCTTCGCCAACATCACCCTGGGCAAGCTGTCGCTGCTGTTTCTTGCGCTGGGGGTCGCGTATGCCGCCGTCAGGCGCACCCTGCTCATTGTCTACCCTCCCATTCTGAGCGATGGGCTGTTTAATTTCGTGGTGATGCAGACCCTGTTCTACATTCCCTTCTTCTTGATCGGGGCGCTGGCATTTATTCATCCCCGGCTTAAAGCGCTGTTTACCACCCCCTCCCCCTGGTGTGCGGTGGGTGCTGCGCTGGCCTTTGCCGCCTATCTTCTCAATCAGCGCTATGGCAGCGGGGACGCGTGGATGTATGAGACAGAGAGCGTGATAACGATGCTGATGGGCCTGTGGATGGTTAACGTGGTGTTCGCCCTTGGCCATCGTCTGCTGAATTTTAAATCCAGCCGCGTCACCTATTTCGTTAATGCTTCGCTGTTTATCTACCTGGTTCACCATCCGCTGACGCTGTTTTTCGGGGCGTACATTACGCCGCATATCGCCTCGAATGCGCTGGGCTTCTTTACCGGCCTGGTCTTTGTGGTTGGCATTGCCATCGTGTTGTATGAAATCCACCTGCGGATCCCGCTTTTGCGTTTCCTGTTCTCAGGCAAACCTCAGGTTAAAGCGGGATAACAAAACGGCGCCTTCAGGGCGCCGTTTTTGCATTTCAGACATCAAAAAGCCTGGCTGCGCGCGGTCAAAATCCGCTGATACAGGTCGGCGGTGTGCTCATCGAAGCAGACAAAAATGACTTTTTCCGGCATGGGTTTGAGGGAAAGGTAGTGATAAACGGTATTCACGGCGATCGTAGCTGCCGCTTCCTTTGGATAACCGTACACCCCGGTGCTAATGGCAGGGAACGCCATGGTCTTATAGCCGTTATCCGCCGCAAGCCGCAGGCAGTTACGATACGCCTGCTCCAGAATCTCAGCCTCCTGGCGGTCGCCACCGTGCCAGACGGGTCCAACGGTATGGATCACCGCTTTGGCCGGGAGATCGCCCGCAAGCGTAATAACAGCATGCCCCGGCGGGCACTCCCCCTGCTGCTGACGCACGGTTTTGCATGCTTCAAGGAGTTGAGGGCCTGCGGCCCGGTGAATGGCACCGTCCACCCCGCCCCCACCCAGCAGGGAGGAATTGGCTGCGTTGACAATCACGTCAACGTGCACCGTCGTGATATCGCCATGAATAACGTCGATTTGCGGTCTCATAAACACCCTCTGCAACCCGCCTTTTTATTCAGTGTATCGCAGAGGGAGAAGGAGAAAAACTGCCGCAAAAAAAACGGCGGTTAACGGTAATCTACCTGAACGACCGCAAGCGTTTTCTGTTCATTCAGGTATTTCATGCTGACAGCGGCCAGAGCTGAATGAGGATGATGGCCCCGGAGCGCCTCGTCATAACTGATGGTATGCGTTTTCATACGGTTATTTTCCGGGCAGGAGATTGCGAACTGCTGATGCCGGGGCGTGACTTCGCACGGGTCAGCGACCACCGCGCCACGAAAATGAATCACCCCACCATTTTCTATAGTTGCTGAATAAGCCGGAGAAAAAAAAGAGGACAGGATCAGTCCCAGACCAGAAATAATACACGCTGCGGATTTGAACATTATTTGTACTCCTCAATGAAATTCGTCCTTGAGGGGTAAAAACGCTCCGTTATGACGTATCAATTTAAGCAACCCGATTGCTGGGTTCTTGATATCAGCATAGCTTACCTGTGCAGCGCCGCCACTCTATTAACCCATTGATTTCATGAATGATTAAAGCGTACTTGCCGGTGCGTTCCACTGCTGTGATAAATGAAGCGATTTTCCATCGGAAACGGTGACGATTATTTTTACCGCATCCCCTGAGCGAATATTTAAACTGATTCGCGTTAAATCAATCGGCTGATTAGCGGGTATAAAAAGAGTATTTTTCTGCCGCGATGTACTTTGTCCCGCCTGCCCCTGTCGGACAGATAACACCTCAACCTGACATTCGCAGGCGTCTGCCAGCGTGACCTGAGGAATAATGATTGTCATATTTGCCTGCTGTGAGGTGCTGAACGTTATCTGACTGGCAAGCGCGGCAAGGAGAATGAAGGTACTCATGAGATCCTCCCGAAAAAAAACAGGGCGCATGCCCTGTTTTTTGGTACAGAAATGAATCAGTACTGGTGTGCGGTCGCGTTGTTGCCAAAGCCAACCTGGTGCACAGTCACCGTTGAGCCGGACGCTGTCTGGTCTACCGCCGCGCCATTGCCGCCGCCGAACTGTTTCACGTTGATAACAGAGTCTTTGCTATTCCACTGGTCGATGGTAGCGCTGTTACCAAAGCCTTTTTGCAGCAGATCGATAGAACTGTCATCAGAGCCCTGGCCAACATCTGCGCCGTTACCGCCACCATGCTGGGTAATGGTCAATTCAGAATCTCGGGCGTCCGTCTGCAAAGCAAGCGCGGAGTTACCGCCGCCGTACTGGTAAATGCTCAGGGTTGAGTCAGGGCCGTTATTGCCGCCACCCCAGCCACCACCGTGGCCGCCGCCAAATTGTGGTACCGCACCTGCGAAAGCACTGCCAGAAACTACGATTGCTGCAATAACTGCCACTTTGAAAAGTTTCATGGTAAACCCCCATCGGATTGATTAAGGCGTCACACATCGCTAGCGTTGAATAACGCGAATAGCCATTTGCGACTGTCTCTGCACTACAACTGCTGTTTTCTGCGTACCATACTGCGTTATATTCGCCCTGTTACCCGAGCCTTTCTGGATAATCATGGCGGTGTTGCCAAAAGCGCCCTGCTTAATACTCGCATCATTCCCGTTGCCGGTCTGATCGATATAAGCAAGGTTATACGTCCCTGACTGATCAACATTCGCGCGGTTATTCCCGCCCTCCTGGGAAATAACGGACAGCAATTTAGAACCGCCCTGGCGTACATCAGCATTATTACCTGAACCCTGTTGACCAATAATGGCTGCCTGATTGTATGAAGCTTTACTTAATTCATTTATCGCAAAATTATATTCAGAACTGGCTAAATCTGAATCACCTGCGATTACAAACCCAGGCGCACCCAGTAATGTAAACATCATAAACAACGTTTTGTTTTTCATGCTGTCACCCTGGACCTGGCTATATAAAAGGTATTCCTGACTCCGTTAACGCGATTCGTTTTGTTAACGCCGCGTTACGGAAAAGAGTATGTCTGCCGAAACATATTTAATATCTCACCCGTGTGCCTTATTTTTATATTCTCCTTCACCTCAAAGTCGTAAATCTTGCCTGAAACGATGCGATACACGCCTGAAGCAGAAACCAAAAAAGTCTTCCTGCGCTTGTACAACAGCGAGACAGACTGTCCAACCTGCACCGGCTTCTTCAGACAAAAACGACAATACCCTTTGCCACGTGCGTGACACGAAGCAAGTTTTCTTAAGAAAACATTCTGGCTTAGGGAAGTCTTATGTTTTTAGCAGAGTTCATACTTTTTACCGGCTGGCTTACAATAATACAAATCCAGATAATTCAATTCATTATAATATAGAGTATGGTTTTTAAAATCTGTGCACGTTTATACGCCTGTACAACTTTCCCCTTACCTTAAAATCTATTAGCCCTGCAAAATACACAACTTAATATCGAATTTTACATTCTGTTACACGATTAACACTTGCTTTAAAGTTTGCAATAGCTAGATTGAAAACAGCAGTACGTTATTTGTTTTTAATTTTACCGCCTCCTTTGGAGGAGGTTTTTAACTACACACAGCAGTGCCACACCTGTCAGTACTTCTGGTGCCCTTTTCAATAATACGAGGGCAGCTGCCGGGTGTCATAAATAACGTGGGGTTTCATCATGTTTAATGAAGTCCATAGCTTACCCGGTCATACATTATTGTTGATCACAAAACCTTCCTTACAAGCGACAGCGTTATTGCAGCATTTAAAGCAATGCCTGTCCCTTAACGGGAAACTACATAATATTCAACGTTCTTTTGATGACATCGCTCCTGGCAGCATCATTCTTCTCGATATGATGGAAGCGGATAAAAAACTCATTCATTACTGGCAAGATAATTTAAGCAGGAAAAACAATAATATCCGCGTATTGTTATTAAATACGCCTGATGAGTATCCTTTCCGCGAAATTGAGAGCTGGCCGCATATTAACGGCGTATTTTACGTCACTGAAGAAGAAAACCGTGTCGTGGAAGGTTTGCAGGGCATATTGCGCGGGGAGTGTTATTTCTCGCAAAAACTGGCCAGCTACCTCATTACCCACTCCGGAAATTATCGCTATAACAGTTCAGAATCGGCCCTTCTGACGCACCGTGAGAAAGAGATCCTGAACAAACTGCGTATTGGTGCTTCAAATATTGAAATCGCCCGTTCGTTATTTATCAGCGAAAATACGGTTAAGACGCATCTTTATAATCTTTTCAAAAAGATAGCTGTTAAAAATCGCACGCAGGCGGTGTCGTGGGCAAACGATAACCTCAGGCGTTAATAGCATGAAACGCACCCTAAGTTGGATTGCCGCCGCAGGCATTATGCTTGCTGCCGGAAACCTTCAGGCTGTTGAGGTGGAAGTTCCCGGACTGTTGACCGACCACACCGTCACCTCTGTCGGACACGATTTTTATCGTGCCTTCAGCGATAAGTGGGAAAGCGATTATCCGGGTAACTTAACCATCAACGAACGGCCCAGTGCGCGGTGGGGAAGCTGGATCACAATAACCGCTAATCAGGACGTTATTTACCAGACTTTTTTATTCCCAACGAAAAGAGACTTCGATCAGAACGTCGCTTTCGCGCTGGCACAAACAGAAGAAGCTATTAACCGCCTACAGTTAGACAAAGCCCTTTTGAGCACAGGCGATTTAGCAAAAGATGAGTTCTAGCAACGACACCTATTTCGGAGGCTGTAATGCGTCTCGCACACACAGTGATTTCGTTAATGCTCATTGCGCCGTTGAGCTGGGCCGGAAATATGACATTCCAGTTCCGCAACCCTAATTTTGGCGGCAACCCGAATAACGGAGCCTTTATGCTTAACCAGGCTCAGGCTCAAAACTCCTATAAAGACCCCGGCTATGACGATGATTTCGGTATCGAGACCCCGTCAGCCCTGGACAATTTTACTCAGGCCATCCAGTCGCAAATATTAGGTGGCTTATTAACCAACATTAATACCGGAAAACCCGGCCGGATGGTCACTAACGACTTTATCGTCGATATTGCCAATAAAGACGGGCAGCTTCAGTTAAATGTGACTGACCGAAAAACCGGTAAAACGTCGACAATCCAGGTTTCTGGTTTGCAGACCAGTTCAACTGATTTCTAAACAACCCCGAAATAAGGACAATTATTATGCAGCGCTTATTTATTTTAGTTGCAGTGTGCTTATTAAGCGGTTGTTTAACTGCCCCGCCAAAAGAAGCCGCTAAACCCACCCTGATGCCCCGTGCCCAGAGCTATCGGGACCTGACGCATCTGCCGGTCCCAACCGGGAAGATATTCGTCTCGGTGTATAATATTCAGGATGAGACGGGTCAGTTCAAACCGTATCCGGCCAGTAACTTCTCGACGGCCGTACCGCAGAGCGCCACCGCGATGCTGGTTACCGCCCTGAAAGATTCTCGCTGGTTTATCCCGCTGGAACGTCAGGGGCTGCAAAACCTGCTTAACGAACGAAAAATCATTCGTGCCGCGCAGGAGAATGGTACCGTTGGCGTCAATAACCGCATGCCGCTACAGTCTCTCACCGCTGCCAATATCATGGTGGAAGGGTCGATTATCGGCTACGAAAGTAACGTGAAATCTGGCGGCGCGGGTGCGCGTTACTTTGGCATCGGGGCCGACACGCAGTATCAGCTGGATCAGATTGCCGTCAACCTGCGCGTGGTTAACGTGAGCACGGGTGAGATATTATCCTCCGTGACCACCAGCAAAACGATTCTCTCTTATGAAGTGCAGGCCGGGGTATTCCGCTTTATCGATTACCAGCGTCTGCTGGAGGGTGAAATTGGCTATACCTCTAACGAGCCGGTCATGCTGTGTCTGATGTCGGCCATCGAAACCGGCGTGATTTTCCTCATTAATGACGGTATCGATCGCGGCTTGTGGGATCTTCAGAATAAAAGTGATGTGAGTAATGCGGTGCTGGTGAAATACCGTGAGATGTCGGTGCCGCCAGAGTCATAATAGGCGGCGCATAAAAAAGGCGAGATTTACGTCTCGCCTTTTTTTATTTGCTTACCGCAGGAACGCTCTGGCTCTTCTCGCGCCGGGCCGCAAGCCAGAGACCGCTGTTCTTCATGGCGTAGCCAAACAGTAACCCCAGCATGAGCGAAGGGACCACCAGCTTCCAGTCCCCCTGCCCTGCAAAGGTCGCACAGGCACCCATGAACGTGCCGGGCACAAAGGACAACAGCAGATGTTTTGCCTGAACGCACATCAGGAAGGCCACCATACCGGTCATGACGTACCCCAGGATTTCCACATGCGGCGCCAGCGCGCTGCCTTTCATAATGACCAGCGCCCAGACCACGCCACTCAGTAACGTGCAGCCTGAAATAAAGAGCCCTTTGAGCCCCCCCTGCGGGCAGGCGAAATAGGCCGTGCAGCCAAGAAAACCGGCCCAGCTCAACAAGCCGAGAGATACCGCCACCCAACCCCAGAGGCCGGAGAGAATGCCAGTCGTGATTGCAATACAAAGTAATATGTTCATGGTGCGCATCTTAGCAGATGCGCACCATAGAAATGAGATCAGAAGCACATTACGTGCAAGTTGAAATGTATCGTTGCAGAATTTTTGTGATTCAAATCACTCTTCGTTCTCTTCTTCCAGCTCGTCCCACATGGCTGCGATAGCGTCACGCGTCAGCGGAGCCAGCGTTCTCCAGAACGGCGAAGTGGCGTGGGCTTCAACTTTACCCAGGAAGGTGCCAACCCACGGCAGCAGATACGTTTCGAACAGGGTTTCAATCGCCTCGTTCTCATCATCACCTGCATTATCTTCAATCCAGGAGGCCGCCAGCAGCAGGGTACCGATATGATCGGCAGGCATATCCGTCAGCGGCATGCCGCGTTCTGAAAGAAACGCCCGAACTTCCGCTTCGGTCGCACCTTCCTGCCAGGCAGAACGATACGGCGACACGCGACACTCCTCCCCCACAAACAGCGCGTTGTAATCCGTTGAAATCTGCTGCATATCGCAGCTTTTTTGCAAGCGTTCCAGCAACTCATCCTGTTCCAGCGGCCAGCTCTGCGCCAGTTTACCTTCACGAATCAGGGTAAACAGCGGAACCAGCAGCGGATCCTGCGGCTGGCGGTAATATAAGGTGCCCAGCACGCGGCAAAGGATGGAAAACTCATTCATGTTTTTATTCCGTTATTAATTAAAGATCGGCAAATTCATCAATCGGCGCCATGCCGCGCGACTCAAGGAAATCGAGCATACGACGCGGCGTGACGTTCAGGATCTGTTCTTCCGGGAAATTCACGTCCCGCAATATTTTCAGGCACTCGCTGAAATCACCCAGCGTGAAGGCCGTATGTGAATCAGAGCCCAGCGCCACCATGCCGCCCGCGTCACGCACGGCCGCCGCCACTTCGCGGCAGTTGGCTTCACTGCCCTTGCGCGAGTGAACAAAGGAGGAGTTGTTAATCTCCAGCGCCACGCGGTGCTTCGCTGCCGCCTGCGCCACGGCCTGAATATCAATTGGGTATTTCGGATTACCCGGGTGGCTGATAATGTGCACATTGCCGCTGGCAATAGTGGCAATCATCGCTGCGGTGTTGGTCTCTTTATCCTGGGGCGCAAAGACCGGCTCGTGGAAGCCGGCGAGGATCAGATCTAACGAGGTCAGCATCGGGCCGGTGCAGTCAATCTCACCGTCGGTGTTTTTGATGTTCGCTTCGATGCCGCGCAGTATCCCGATACCGTCCACCAGGCGTGGCCAGATACGCATATTCACAAAATGCCAGTAGTGCGGCGCATCCGCCATATCCGGACCGTGATCGGTTATCGCAAACAGTTTAATGCCTTTCAGCTTCGCCTGAGCGATATAATCATGGAGGTTACTGTAAGCGTGGGTACTGGCGACGGTGTGCATATGCAGGTCAACGGGATACATCTTTCTCTCCTCTGCGGTTTTTCCAAAGGATAGCAGTTATCAGCGGCGAATATTAGCAAAAACCCGGCGAACGCCGGGTTTCTCTCAGTAGCCTCGCTGTCTGTCGACCTGTCCGGTCACCGTGTTGCCCTTCTCTATTTCGCTGATGGTATGCGAGATGTACGCCACGGCCTCCGCCGGTCGCGTCACGGCCGCAATATGGGGCGTCATCGCCACGCGCGGATGTGCCCAGAGCGGGCTGTCTGTCGGCAGCGGTTCGCGGCTATACACGTCCAGCATTGCGCCTTTCAGTTTACCGCTATCCAGCGCTTTCAGCAGATCGTCTTCCACAACGTGTACCCCGCGCGCCAGGTTCATTAAGTAGCTGTCCTCTGCCAACTGGTTGAGGAGCGTGCCATTGATAATGCCGACCGTTTCCGCCGTATTCGGCAGCAGGTTAATGAGGACGCGAGTCCCTTTCAGGAACGCCGGGAGTTCGTCCGTTCCGGCAAAGCTCTCGACGCCTGGATAATCCTTACGGCTCCGGCTCCAGCAGCGCAGTGGGAAGCCCCACGGGGCGAGCGCTTCGGCGACTTTTGAGCCCAGTACACCCGCGCCGAGGATGCCGATGGTGAAATCTCCACGCTGATAATCCGGGAGCGGTTCCCAGTGGGATTGCTGTTTGAACGCCTGATAATCGTCGAAGCGGCGGAACCAGTGCAGCACCTGGCTCACGGCATATTCCTGCATCTGCTGCCCCATACCGGTATCTTCCAGACGAAACAGGGGAATATCCTCCGGCAGCATTTCAGGGTGTGCCTTCAGCTTACTGAGGATGGAATCCACACCCGCACCAAGAGCAAACACCGCCTTCAAACGGCGTCCCTGAAGCATTTCGACCGGGGGATGCCAGACCAGCGCGTAGTCGGCATGTTCATTATCGCCCTGTTTCCATTCGCGAACGCGTGCGCCAGGCAGTGCCGCCGTGAGCGCGTTAATCCAGTAAGCCGTATCAAAAGTGGGGTGATAGAAGATAATATCCATAGTCATTGCCTTTTATTGCGCTGTTTTATTTTCATTTTCAACTGGCTTGCCAGCATAACAAATTTATCGCTAAACCGCGTTGCTGATAAAAGAGGCGCATTTCGCACATTTCGGAATCAGGTTGCCTGAAGTTTGTCTAAACACGCTAAATTACTGAAAAAGTGGGTTGACGGCAGTACGGCTTTTCCTTACATTAGCGCCCGTCCCGACAACAACGGGATGACAATATGGTGAGGTGTCCGAGTGGCTGAAGGAGCACGCCTGGAAAGTGTGTATACGGCAACGTATCGGGGGTTCGAATCCCCCCCTCACCGCCATATTCAAGACGAGAGCTCGTACGAAAGTACGGGCTTTTTTCTTTTATATTCTCCGTAAGGGGGTTCAGTGCACTCCCTGCGCCCTTTATGTCGGGTGGCGCTACGCTTACCCGACCTACAAAAAGCTAGTCTTCAACCATCTTTGCATACTCTTCGGTGAGAAAATCCACCAGTGTCCTGACCGACGGCAGCAGGCCGCGCCGGGAAGGATACACCGCGTGGATCACTTCCCGTCTGGGTTCCCAGGCATTCAGCACCCGAACAAGTTCACCTGAAGCCAGCTGATCCTTCACCATCAAAATGGGCAGCTGTACCACGCCCACGCCCGCCATCGCCGCCTCCCGCAGCGCCAGCATGTCGGTAGTCACCAGACGCGGCGTGAAGTGAATTTCTGCCTTTGCGCCCTCCGGCCCGCTCAATTCCCACTTATGCAGGTGCTTGCCCGCCCCCATACTTAACCCCGGCCACTCGCTGAGTTCAGAGGGCACCGCCGGGTTGCCCATCCGTTCAATCAGTGCCGGCCCGGCAACCAGACAGTGCCCCCTGTCCGCCAGCACCCTTAATACTAAATCGCTGTCATCAAACGGGCGCGGACGAACGCGGATCGCCACATCCACCCCCTCCGCCACCAGATCGACCCGGCGGTTGGTGGCTTCAAGCTGGAGGTTGATCCCCGGATAGCGCGCCATAAACCGTGCCAGCATGGGCCCCACGTGAACGTGCAGCAAGGTGACAGGACAGGTGATCCGGACCATACCGCGCGGCTCAGCCTGTAAAGCAGCCACCGCCTCCTCCGCAGCTTCAGCCTCCACCAGCATGGCTTTACAGTGCTGATAGAACGTCTGCCCCACCTCCGTCACCGCAAACTGCCGCGTGGTACGTTGTATCAACCGAACGCCCAGGCGTTCTTCCAGCTGCGCAATCTGACGGCTCAGTTTCGACTTAGGCTGATCGAGCGCCCGCCCCGCCGCCGCAAAGCCGCCATGCTCCACCACCTTCACAAACCATACGAAATCATTGAGATCCTGCATACGCCTCCATTGTTCCATTTAAGGAACAGTGAATGTCATTTTTGCTATCTACCGGGATATTAACCCTGAATATAAGCTAATTCCATCAACAGGACATCAGGAGTTAATCATGAAAAACGTAACAGGCGTGTATACCGCACCTCGTCCGCACTGGGTCGGTGACGGTTTTCCGGTTCGTTCGATGTTTTCTTACCAGACGCACGGCGAGCCCCTGAGTCCGTTCCTGCTGCTGGACTACGCCGGACCGCATACCTTCCCGGCGGACGGCGCGAAACGCGGCGTGGGCGAGCATCCTCATCGCGGTTTTGAAACGGTGACCATCGTCTACTCAGGCGAAGTGGAGCATCGTGATTCCACCGGCAGAGGCGGCGTTATTGGCCCAGGCGACGTGCAGTGGATGACGGCAGGCGCAGGCATTTTGCACGAGGAGTTCCACTCCAGCGCGTTTTCGCAGAAAGGCGGTGAACTAAAAATGATGCAGCTGTGGGTCAACCTGCCCGCTAAAGACAAAATGGCGACGCCTGGCTACCAGAGCATCACTCAGGCGGATATCCCGGTGGTCACCCTGCCGGATAACAGCGGAACATTGCGCGTGATTGCTGGCCGCTTTGGAGAGGTAACCGGCCCGGCGCATACCTTCTCACCATTGAACGTGTGGGATCTCGCGCTGCACCAGGGTAACCACCTGACGCTTAATCAGCCCGAAGGCTGGAGCACGGCGCTGGTTGTCGTTGAAGGCAACGTGACGGTGAACGGCACCACGCCTGCCGGTGAGGCGCAACTGGTCGTGCTGAGTCAGAGCGGTGACAAACTGCATCTCGAAGCCAGCAGTGATGCCAAAGTGCTGCTGATGGCCGGGGAGCCGCTGAATGAACCCATCGTGGGCTATGGCCCGTTTGTTATGAACAGTAAAACCGAAATTGCCGAGGCTATTCGCGATTTCAATTCCGGCCGCTTTGGCCAAATCTAAACGTAATAAAGGAGCGCATTATGTCTACCCCTGCAAACTTCAACGGTGCACGTCCCGTTATTGACGTAAACGATGCCGTTATGCTGCTTATCGATCACCAGAGCGGGCTGTTCCAGACCGTAGGAGACATGCCAATGCCTGAGCTGCGCGCCCGTGCAGCGGCGCTGGCAAAAATCGCCTCGCTGGCGAAGATCCCGGTGATCACCACGGCGTCGGTTCCACAGGGACCGAACGGCCCGCTTATCCCGGAGATCCACGCCAACGCGCCGCACGCACAGTATGTGGCACGCAAGGGTGAGATCAACGCCTGGGATAACCCGGAGTTCGTGGCAGCGGTGAAAGCCACCGGGCGCAAAACGCTGATTATCGCGGGGACGATCACCAGCGTCTGCATGGCCTTCCCGTCTATCAGCGCGGTGGCGGACGGATATAAAGTGTTTGCGGTGATTGATGCCTCCGGCACCTACAGCAAAATGGCGCAGGAGATCACCCTGGCGCGCGTGGTGCAGGCAGGCGTGGTGCCAATGGACACGGCTGCTGTTGCTTCCGAAATTCAGCGCACGTGGAACCGTGAAGATGCGGGTGAATGGGCTGAGGTGTACACACACATCTTCCCGGCCTACCAGCTGCTGATCGAAAGCTACAGCAAAGCGCAGGACGTGGTGAAAAATAGCGAAGTGCTCGATTCGCAGCGTTAATCCTGCGCGCTGCGACATAAGCTGATTAAGGCTTAACCGAACAAGCACGAATGCTGAAAATCTGCTTGACCGTTTTAGCGCAACTCCCTATAGTAGCGCCCCGTTGCCCCCCAAGCGGTCAGGCAGCAAAACAATATGGTGAGGTGTCCGAGTGGCTGAAGGAGCACGCCTGGAAAGTGTGTATACGGCAACGTATCGGGGGTTCGAATCCCCCCCTCACCGCCATATTCAAGACAAGAGCTCGTACGAAAGTACGGGCTTTTTTCTTTTATATTCTCGTAAGGGGGGGATGAGAACCCCCGACCGGGGTTCGACAACTGGCGCAGCCAGTTGGACAGACTGAGAGCGTAGCGAACAGGCTGCCCGCAGGGCGAGCGAAGCGAGTCAATCCCCCCCGGTGCGACACGAGCTGCCTCACCTACAAAAAAAGAAAGCCCGTACAAAAGTACGGGCCTGTCTCAACCATTCCTCAGCTATTCAACTTCCCTACCGACTCCTTTCCTTCAGGAGATAAAACCTGCTCAGGCTGAGCACCCGCTTCATCCTTACGCTCCTCCAGCCAGTAATCCGCATTTTTAATCCCCAGCCGAACCGGGTCAAAGTGTGGATCCAGCCCCTGTGCATTCTGGATTTCATAATCCTTCAGGCTGGCAAACGCTTTTTTATGCAACAGAACGATGGCAATAATGTTGAGCCATGCCATCAGCCCTACGCCAATATCCCCTAATCCCCAGGCCAGATCCGCGGTGCGTACCGTGCCATATACCGTCGACGCCATCAGACACAGCTTGAGCAGGAACGTCAGCCACGGGCGATGAATCTTACGGTTGATGTAGGCGATATTCGTTTCAGCGATGTAGTAGTAAGCAATGATCGTGGTGAAGGCAAAGAAGAACAGCGCGATGGCAACAAAGTAATTACCGAAGCCCGGCATCATACTTTCCATTGCCGTCTGGACATATCCCGGTCCTGCGGCCACGCCTGCTATTCCGGTATAGAGCGCTGCGCCGTCGACGCCCTGCACGTTATACAGCCCGGTGATCAACAGCATAAACCCGGTCGCGGAGCAGACAAACAGCGTGTCGATGTACACGGAGAACGCCTGAACCAGCCCCTGTTTCACCGGATGGCTTACGGCCGCCGCCGAGGAGGCATGTGGCCCGGTACCCTGCGCCGCCTCGTTGGAATAGACGCCACGCTTCACGCCCCACATGATGGCCTGGCCCAGAATAGCGCCAAACCCAGCTTCAAGGCCAAAAGCACTTTTCCAGATCAGCAATATAACTGAAGGAAGCTGATCAATATTGATAGCGATAATCACGCACGCGACAATAATATAGCCGAGCGCCATAAACGGAACCACCATGCTGCTAAAGCTGGCAATCCTTTTTACGCCACCAAAAATAATAAAACTCAACAGCACAGCAAGTAACGCCGCCGTGACATTTGGGCTCAGACCAAAGGCAATATCCAGGCTCGCACCAATAGAGTTTGCCTGCACACCTGGCAGTAATAATCCGCAGGAGAAAATCGTTACGATGGCAAATAACCATGCGTACCACTTCACGCCTAACCCTTTCTCAATATAAAAGGCAGGGCCACCACGATATTCGCCGTTAATTTTCTCTTTATAAACCTGACCTAACGTGGATTCGACAAAAGCAGAGCTTGCCCCCAAAAATGCCACGATCCACATCCAGAAAAGCGCACCGGGTCCACCAAAGGTAATGGCGGTCGCTACACCGGCAATATTCCCTGTCCCCACGCGGCCCGCCAGCGTCATCGTCAGCGCCTGAAACGACGACACGCCTGCCTCGGTAGGACGCCCCTGAAACATCAGGGTAATCATAAGTTTTATATGCCGTAATTGTAGAAAGCGACTACGCAGCGAGAAATAGAGGCCGACACCCAGACATAAAAATATTAACGCCGGGCTCCAGATAACACCGTTAATTGCACTAACCAGTTCGTTCATGTATGACCCTTAGCGTGATGTTCCAGAGGAAACGATCCCCTGGCGAGTTTCTTTTTAGAATTTTGTCTGAACAAGTACGAAACATAGATAATTACCCAAAAGACACCAACTTAATTTTTACTGCTTAGTCATGTTCTGTGACAACATTCACGTTTAATTTTAAACCAATAATTAGCATGATCATTATATTCATCGATATTTTGTGGGTATTATAAATACATATCACATTTCCGTGATCTGTATAAAAAGCGTTCGCAGCAAATTAACAGTAATATTATTATTACCGCAAAACGGTGCGTAAATCCCGTTGAATGCTATAGGAAATAAATATGATTTAAAAAAAGCCACGCGTGCAGAGGGAATAAAGGAAGCTTCCCGGCATAACGCCGGGAAGTAATGACTTAAAATATGAAATGATCTTAGTCGGAGTACACTTCCAGCGTTCGTTGACATAGCGCTGAGCGCACACAGTCATCTTTGGTGAAGCGGACCATCCCTATCATCTCATCTTCCTCAAAACGTGACATGGCATCGCTCAGGCCGGACTTCACGCCCGACGGCAGGTCACATTGGGTAATATC
Organism: Enterobacter cloacae complex sp. 6730903; assembly: GCF_048283985.1. Taxonomy (NCBI): domain Bacteria; kingdom Pseudomonadati; phylum Pseudomonadota; class Gammaproteobacteria; order Enterobacterales; family Enterobacteriaceae; genus Enterobacter; species Enterobacter cloacae complex sp. 6730903. The sequence goes on from NZ_JBLVXX010000022.1 coordinate 25,207, forward strand.
GCCGTTGACGATAACCGTCACGTTCTCCCCGAGGCGCGTTAAAAACATCTTCATTTGCGCAGCGGTCACGTTCTGAGCCTCGTCAAGAATAACGACCGCATTTTCAAATGTACGTCCGCGCATATAGGCGAACGGCGCGATTTCCACCTTGCCAATCTCTGGTCGCAGGCAATACTGCATAAAGGAAGCGCCCAACCGCTTCACCAGCACGTCATAGACGGGCCTGAAGTACGGGGCAAACTTCTCGGAAATATCGCCGGGCAGGAAGCCCAGATCTTCATCCGCTTGCAGTACCGGACGGGTAACGATGATCCTTTCCACGTCCTTATGAATCAGCGCCTCCGCCGCTTTGGCGGCGCTGATCCAGGTTTTCCCGCATCCGGCTTCCCCGGTTGCAAAGATGAGCTGTTTACTCTCGATAGCATTCAGGTAGTGCGCCTGAGCTTCATTCCGCGCCACAATTGGCGATGCATCGCGGCTGTCCCGCGCCATGCCAATGGATTCTACGCCGCTCATCTGCACAAGCGAGGTGACCGATTCTTCTTCACGCTGTTTATGGCTACGTGAATCCCGTCTCAGCACACGTTTTGCTTCACGACGAGCTTTGATCACTGCTTTCTGTCTTCCCATGGATAGCACCTTGAGTTGTTGGTATTCATCACACGCGCCAGCATCGGCACGATTATGCGCACGAACATCAGAGGGTTGGCTTCCTTGTAAGCCATTGCTTGCATTACCGGATGACGATATACAACGGCTACGCGCACCGTTATGCACGTCGGTAGAAAAAGGTTCTTGAGGTGAATGAGAGAATTTGGTGGTGAGGAAATCGCTGCCGGAGTCTGAGCCTCCGCGCCGGATACTGCGGTTGATGTGTTTACCTTGTCCAGTACAGGACGCAACCATTCGCGATCTCCATAGTGAGTTAACATCACTGCCGGGAACTACCGCTGTCTTATCTTAAGTACATCAGGGATTATCATAAATGCAACATTTATTTTACCTGAATGCAACTTTTCAGACTGCCCCTACATGGAAAATCAGTCTTATATAGAAATATTACAGAAATATAACAATAAGATAGTCCCCCCGAAAAAATAATGTCCCTGCGAACTGTCGCAGGGACGATTATCAGGCTTCTATCAGACCCTGAGCGAGCCAGCCGTTCGCGTCACGCGCGCCGGGCAGGGCAAAGAAATAGCCGCCGCCGATGGGCTTGATATACTCCTCCAGCGCTTCGCCGTTGAGCCGTTTCTGCACGGTGAGGAATCCCTTCTCCAGATCGTGCTGATAGCAGACAAACAGCAGTCCCATATCAAGCTGACCGGAGTTGGTCACCCCCAGCGAGTAGCTGTAGCCCCTGCGCATCATCAGGCTGGATTGCGTCTCTTTGGTGCGAGGATTGGCGAGGCGAATATGGCTGTCCAGCGCGATGACATCCCCGTTCGGATCGCGGGCGTAGTCGGGTTCATCGTGCTCGTGCTTCATGCCGAGCGGTGCGCCGGTTTGCTTATCGCGACCGAAGATAGTTTGCTGCTCTTTCAGCGGCGTGCGGTCCCAGAACTCCACGTGGAACTGAATGATACGCACCGCCTGATAGCTGCCGCCCACCGCCCAGGCCGGTTCGCCCTGATCCGCCGTCACCCATACCACGTTCTTCATCAACGCGGTATTGCTGCTGTCCGGGTTGGCGGTGCCGTCTTTGAAGCCCAGCAGGTTGACCGGCGTCTCTTTCCCTTTACTGCGCGCGGCGTGGTCAGAGATAAAACCTTCCCGCTTCCAGCGCACGCTCAGCAGATCCGGGGTGTGTTTGATGATATCGCGCAGGGCGTGGATCACCGTATCCTGGGTATTGGCGCAGATCTGCAACAGCAGATCGCCGTGGCACAGCGCCGCGTCGAGAGAGTCATTCGGGAATCGCGTCATTTTTTGCAGCGCTTTCGGCTTCTGCTTCGCCAGTCCGTAGCGATCATCAAACAGCGATTCCCCCACCGACACGGTGATGGTCAGATTATCGGGAGCGATAAACGCCCCGAGGATCCCGGAATCCATCGGCGGCAGGCGCGGATTCGGTGTTTCCGGTGCCGGACCGCCCGCGGTAAGAAACGCAATGCGCGCCGTCAGCAGGCGGAACAGCCGCTCAAGGTCGGCCTTATCACTCGCCAGCGAATCGAAAGCCACCAGCATCATCGAGGCCTGCTGCGGCGTCAGGATCCCCGCCTGGTGCTCACCATAAAATGGCTGCGTTTCCATACGCGCATCCGGGGAGAGCGTGCCGGGGGCGCTTTGCGGTTTTGCCGCATGCGCCACCGGACAGCCGCCCGCCAGGGCAAACGCGCCGCCCAGCGCCCCTACCCCTTTTAACAACCGACGTCGGGAAGGTTCCGCCACGTCGTACTCGTCATGCTTGTTCATCGTTTAATCCAGACCCAGTACGCCACGCAGCAGGGAGAGATCTTCCGCCAGCGTCGTAATCGGGCCTTTCAGCGCGTTACGGTCTGCATCGGTCAGCTTGTCGTAGGTTTCGAACCCGTCTTTGGTGCGGTATTTCGCCAGGATAGCGTCAACTTTCTTAAAGTTGGCATCCACTTTCGCCAGCAGTTCGCCGTTCTCTTTTTGCAGCTGAGGCCGCAGCAGATCGACAATTTTCTGTGCGCCGTCGACGTTGGCCTGGAAGTCCCACAGGTCGGTGTGGCTGTAACGATCTTCTTCACCGCTGATTTTGCTCGCGGCCACTTCTTCAATCAGGCCCGCTGCACCACCCACCACTTTCGACGGCGGGAAGGCCAGCTCGCTGATGCGTTTTTGCAGCTCCAGCACGTCGCTGTTGAGCTGATCGGCGTATTTCTCCATCCCACTGGTGGAGTTATCGCCAAACAGGGCTTTTTCCAGACGGTGGAAACCAGTGAATTTTGGATCGGCGGCCTTCTGCTCGTAGTCGTCTTCGCGGGCGTCAATGCTGCCATCAAGGTCAGAGAACAGTTCGGCAATCGGCTCGATGCGCTCGTAGTGCTGACGGGTAGGCGCATACAGGGATTTCGCTTTTTCGATATCCCCCGCTTTCACCGCATCGGTAAAGGCTTTGGTGCCTGCCACCAGGTCCGCCGTCTCTTTGGTGACGTAGGCTTTATAGGCGGTAATGGCGTCGCCGAGGCTCAGCAGCGCCGTGCCTTTGGCCGCGTCCGCCGTCGCTGCGCCTTTGACGATCAGCTTACCTTTCGGGTTAGTCAGCAGGCCGCAGGTCATGTCATATTCCCCGGGCTGAAGATTTGCGGTCATCTTCTGGCTGAAGCCCGGCGCAATATTCTCGCGCTCTTCCACCACCATCACGCCTTTCAGGATTTCCCACTCCAGCGCCTTCTGGCTGTGGTTCTGAATAATAAACTGCGTTTTACCGCTGTTAACCGTGATGGTCATCGGCTCGCACTGTTTATCGTTGACGGTGACTTTTACCTGCGGAATATCTGCCGCCTGAGCGGTGAAGGCAGACACGAACAGCGCGGCAATGCCTGCGCATAACGCACTACGACGGAACTGAATGGCCATGACTCTTCCCTTTAAAAGTATGTTGTAACTAAAACAGCACTTACGGCGCTACCCGCGACGTCTGCGAGCCGGTACGCGGCGGCATAGCGAACAGGATCAGCGCCGGAACCAGATAGATAAAGTACATCGCCACTTCGCTGACGCTCGGCGTTTCCTGGTAGCCGAAGATCCCTTCGAGCAGGGTACCGGTCAGTGAATGGGTCGACAGGACGTTGCTGAGATCGAACGCCACGTCCTGGAAGTGGTTCCACAGGCCCGCTTCGTGGAAGGCGCGGATCGCCCCTGCCGCCAGCCCTGCGGCCACCAGCAGAATAAACATGCTGGTCCACTTGAAGAACGCCCCGAGGTTAAGACGAATGCCGCCCCAGTAGAGCAGGAAGCCAAGCACAACCGCCGTGGCCAGCCCGAGCACCGCGCCCAGCGGCGGCCAGATGCCCACGTCCTGCTGAAAAGCCGCGAGCAGGAAGAACACAGACTCCAGGCCTTCACGCGCCACGGCGAAAAAGACCATCATGATCAGCGCCCAGCCGTGGTGGTTGCCTTTTTGCAGGGCGTTATCCACCGCCTGCTCAAGCTGTACCTTCACGTTACGGGAGACCTTGCGCATCCAGAACACCATCCAGGTGAGGATCACCACCGCTATTACGGCGACGATACCTTCAAACAGCTCCTGCTCTTTCTGCGGAAATTCACCGGTGGTTTCGTTGATAAGAATACCCAGCCCCAGGCAGAGCGCCGCGGCAAGGAAAACGCCAACCCACATCACGCCAATCCAGCGTCCGCGCTGGGTACGCTTCAGATAACTGGCGATAAGGCTAACAATCAGGGCCGCTTCAAGGCCTTCACGTAACATAATGAGAAATGGAACAAACATGCCGACACCTTAAATGTTTATCGCGGTCAACTGATGCAAAGAAAGGTAAATTCTTGTGATAGTGATTATCATTACGGCAAGAAGAAAAACAAGCGAAATGTGTTGCGTTTTGATGACCAGATGTAAACGCATTGCGGAGTAATAATTGCCTGAGTAACCGCTACGTTTATAAGGTATAACGAAAATGCCCATTTACGGTTAACCGGGGCTGTGGCTAAATGTCCACCTCGAAAACCAACTGAAAATAAACCATGTTTAAAATTGTCCATTTCCTGCTGGCGCTGGTGATTATTCTTGCGCTTGCCTGGCTGGTGAGTTTCGACCGCCGAAAAATTCGTATTCGTTTCGTTTTACAGCTGATCGTGATTGAAATTGCGCTGGCGTTCTTTTTCCTCCACGCAGAAAGCGGTCTGTTTATTATTAAATACGTCTCCGGTTTCTTTGAGTCGCTGCTTAAATTCGCTGCCGAAGGGACGAATTTTGTCTTTGGCGGGATGGGTGAAAAAGGGCTGGCATTTATTTTCCTTGGCGTGCTCTGCCCCATTATTTTTATCTCGGCGCTGATTGGTATTCTTCAGCACTGGCGCATTCTGCCGATCTTTATTCGGGTGATCGGGACGCTACTGTCAAAACTGAACGGCATGGGCAAGCTTGAATCCTTTAACGCGGTGAGCTCACTGATCCTCGGTCAGTCGGAAAACTTCATTGCCTACAAGGGCGTACTCGGGGATCTCTCCTCGCGTCGTCTGTTTACGATGGCTGCCACGGCCATGTCGACGGTGTCGCTGTCGATTGTCGGGGCCTATATGACTATGCTCGACGCCAGATTTGTCGTCGCGGCGCTGATCCTGAACATGTTCAGCACCTTTATTATTCTTTCGGTCATTAACCCGACCCGCCCGGAAGCGGAGCCGGATATCAGGCTGGAAAAACTGCACGAATCCCAGAGCTTCTTTGAAATGCTGGGCGAGTATATTCTGGCCGGTTTTAAGGTGGCGATGATTATTCTGGCGATGCTGATTGGTTTTATCGCCCTTATTAGCGCCGTTAACGCCCTCTTCTCCAGCATATTTGGCATGAGCTTCCAGCAAATTCTGGGTTATGTGTTTTATCCGCTGGCGTGGCTTATTGGTATTCCGCTGAGCGATGCCTTAAACGCGGGGAGCATTATGGCAACTAAACTGGTGGCGAATGAATTTGTAGCGATGATCGAGCTGCAAAAAATAGCCCATCAAATGTCACCGCGTGGGCTGGGTATTTTGTCCGTGTTCCTGGTATCGTTCGCGAACTTCGCCTCCATCGGCATCGTCGCCGGGGCGATTAAGGGCCTGAACGAGCAGCAGGGCAACGTGGTGTCGCGGTTTGGTTTGCGTCTGGTGTACGGCGCGACGCTGGTGAGCCTGCTGTCGGCGAGCTTTGCGGGGTTGGTGCTGTAAGTTTTGTGCGGTTAATGCCCGGCGGCGCTTCGCTTGCACGGGCCTACGATACAATAACGGCGGGTTATCCCGCCGTTTTTATTAGAACTGCACGCACACCGGCTGGTCGACGCGCATCACCGACTCCTGCGCGAAGCGGGATTTATAAATTCCGCGTAACGCTTCGATGTTCTTCTCGCTCTGCGCATCTTTACCGTGGATCAGCATCAATGCCTTGCTGGGTTCGCGTGCCACTTTGCCATCGTTACCCAGCCACTGCCCACGCGCATCAAACACCGTTAAGCCATCGCGAAAGCGCGGCGTCACGTCCTGGTCGACAAACTGCTGCCACTCACTGCCGGTAATCTGCGCCCCGGCCGGACGATTCAAGCCGAAATAGAGCGTGGTCTGCTGCATCTGATTTTCTGCTTTGCAGGTTTCCACCGCCGCATGCTGTGCGGGTGCGCTACAGCCCGCCAGCATCACGAATGCTGCCACCATTAACCCTGTTTTAATTCTCATTGATGAAGACTCACATAGGTGAAAGGACTATCCCCTCTCCCCACCGGGGAGAGGGTTAGGGTGAGGGGGTATGTTTTTACTCAGCCTGGAGCTTAGACGGCGGCGCTGAGTGATAGTGCGCGTCCGCCTCCGCGAAGCGTTTCTGCATCGCGGCAGACGGCGCTTTACCCAGCAGGCTAAACACCACAATACCGAGGCTGCCGAAGATGAAGCCCGGGATGATCTCGTACAGGCCCAGCCACGCGAACTGTTTCCAGACGATAACGGTAACCGCACCGATAATCATCCCTGCCAGCGCGCCGTTGCGGGTCATGCGTGACCACAGTACAGAGAACAGCACCACCGGACCAAATGCGGCGCCAAAGCCCGCCCACGCATAGCTCACCAGCCCCAGCACGCGGTTTTCAGGGTTTGCCGCCAGCGCAATCGCCACCAGCGCAACCAGCAGCACCATAAAGCGCCCTACCCACACCAGCTCTTTCTGGCTCGCGCCCTTACGCAGGAACGCTTTGTAAAGGTCTTCGGTGATGGCGCTGGAGCACACCAGCAGCTGACAGCTCAGGGTGGACATCACCGCCGCGAGGATCGCGGAGAGCAGAATACCGGCAATCCACGGGTTGAACAGGATCTGCGCCAGCTCGATGAATACGCGCTCGGCGTTCTGGTTCACCGCGCCCGCCTGCGCCGGGTTGTTGTTGAAGTACGCGATACCGAAGAAGCCGACCGCACACGCCCCCGCCAGACACAGGATCATCCACGTCATGCTGATACGACGCGCGTGAACGATGGTGTGGTGGGAATCCGCCGCCATGAAGCGCGCCAGAATGTGCGGCTGGCCGAAGTAGCCCAGGCCCCAGCCCATCAGAGAGACGATGGCGACGAAGTTCAGCCCTTTCAGCATATCGACGTTTTCGATGCTCTTCTGCTTGATCACTTCCAGCGATTCGCCAAAGCCGCCGACGGTGAAAATGACAATCACCGGAGTGAGGATCAGGGCGAAGATCATCAGGCTCGCCTGCACGGTATCGGTCCAGCTTACCGCCAGGAATCCGCCCACGAAGGTATAGAGGATGGTCGCGGCCGCACCGGCCCACAGCGCCGTTTCATAGCTCATGCCGAAGGTGCTTTCGAACAGACGCGCGCCCGCCACGATGCCGGAAGCACAGTAGATGGTGAAGAACAGCAGGATCACCACCGCCGAGATAATGCGCAGGATACGGCTGTTATCTTCAAAGCGTCCGGTGAAGTAGTCCGGCAGCGTCAGGGCGTTGTTGTTGGCTTCGGTGTGCACGCGCAGACGGCCTGCCACCAGCTTCCAGTTAATCCACGCGCCAACGGTCAGGCCGATGGCGATCCAGCTTTCGGAGATACCGGAGATGAAAATCGCACCCGGCAGGCCCATCAACAGCCAGCCGCTCATGTCGGAAGCGCCCGCAGAGAGCGCGGTCACCATCGGGCCTAGGCTGCGCCCGCCGAGGATGTAGTCGTCAAAGTTTTTAGTGGAACGCCATGCCAAAAACCCTATCAGGATCATGCCAAAAATATAAACGAGAAATGTCACCAGCATCGGTGTGCTAATAGCCATTCAAATTCTCCAAAATGTCGAGCGACAACCGTCCGGGTTGCCTTGTTATGTCATCACCGGAACGTAGTGATGTGTGTATGTGTTTCCGTTGGGCGCGCTATCCTGCCGTATACGCATCCCACTGACAAACGATTTAACACTGCATTTACATGAATTTCATCCCTGGTTTTATACGTCTTTCCTATAGGTTGCACTCGCTCACGCTTTTACGGGTTGCACCTTTAAAAAGTGTTAAGCACCGCATAAAAACTGGGCTCAGAAACCGCCGCACGTTCTTTTTCACGGCTAACTAATCGTTAACAATCCATTCATTTTCCAGCTTGCAGACCAGGTCACATTTAACACGGTTGCACAAAGTTGCAACATGGTGGATATTTCACGCTATCAACAGAACGCTATTACAGAACAACAGGAGTTTTGGCATGGGGATGACCACCATGGGGGTTAAGCTGGATGACGCTACCCGCGAACGGATTAAAACCGCTGCAACCCGCATTGACCGCACACCGCACTGGTTAATCAAGCAGGCGATTTTTAACTATCTGGAAAGACTGGAGAGTGAAGAAGGTCTGCCGGAGCTGCCTGCCCTGCTGGCGGGCGCAGCGAACGAAAGCGAAGAGGCCGCGACGGCCGTTGAAGAGAATCACCAGCCGTTCCTGGAATTTGCCGAGCAGATCCTGCCGCAGTCCGTCAGCCGCGCCGCCATTACCGGCGCCTACCGCCGTGCCGAAACCGACGCCGTGCCGATGCTGCTGGAGCAGGCGCGCCTGCCGGAAGCCGTTGCCGCTCAGGCGCACAGCCTGGCATATCAGCTCGCCGACAAGCTGCGTAATCAGAAAACCGCCAGCGGACGCGCCGGTATGGTGCAGGGGCTGTTGCAGGAGTTCTCCCTCTCCTCGCAGGAAGGCGTGGCGCTGATGTGTCTGGCGGAAGCGCTGCTGCGTATTCCGGATAAAGCCACCCGCGATGCCCTGATCCGCGACAAAATCAGCAACGGCAACTGGCACTCCCACATTGGCCGCAGCCCGTCCCTGTTCGTTAACGCCGCCACCTGGGGCCTGCTGTTCACCGGCAAGCTGGTCTCCACCCATAACGAAGCCAACCTGTCGCGCTCCCTGAACCGCATCATCGGCAAGAGCGGCGAGCCGCTGATCCGCAAGGGCGTGGACATGGCGATGCGCCTGATGGGCGAGCAGTTCGTCACCGGGGAAACCATTGCCGAAGCGCTGGCGAACGCCCGTAAGCTGGAAGATAAAGGCTTCCGCTACTCCTACGATATGCTGGGTGAAGCGGCGCTGACCGCCGCCGACGCGCAGGCCTACATGGTCTCTTACCAGCAGGCGATCCACGCCATCGGTAAAGCGTCCAACGGCCGCGGTATTTATGAAGGCCCGGGCATCTCGATTAAGCTTTCCGCCCTTCACCCGCGCTACAGCCGCGCGCAGTACGATCGGGTGATGGAAGAACTCTACCCGCGCCTGAAGTCCCTGACCCTGCTGGCGCGCCAGTATGACATCGGCATCAACATCGACGCCGAAGAGGCGGACCGTCTGGAGATCTCCCTCGATCTGCTGGAAAAACTGTGCTTCGAGCCGGAGCTGGCGGGCTGGAACGGGATTGGTTTCGTCATCCAGGCCTACCAGAAACGCTGCCCGTTCGTCATTGATTACCTGATTGACCTGGCAAGCCGTAGCCGTCGCCGCCTGATGATCCGCCTGGTAAAAGGCGCCTACTGGGACAGCGAAATCAAACGCGCCCAGATGGAAGGTCTGGAAGGTTATCCGGTCTATACCCGCAAGGTTTACACCGACGTCTCTTACCTCGCCTGTGCGAAAAAGCTGCTCGGCGTGCCGAACCTGATTTATCCGCAGTTCGCCACCCACAACGCCCATACCCTGGCGGCGATCTACAGCCTCGCGGGTCAGAACTACTATCCAGGCCAGTACGAGTTCCAGTGCCTGCACGGCATGGGTGAACCGCTGTACGAGCAGGTGACCGGTAAAGTGGCGGACGGCAAGCTGAACCGTCCGTGCCGTATTTATGCCCCGGTTGGGACACACGAAACCCTGCTGGCCTACCTGGTGCGTCGTCTGCTGGAGAACGGGGCGAACACCTCCTTCGTTAACCGCATCGCCGATACCACCCTGCCGCTGGACGAACTGGTGGCCGACCCGGTACAGGCCGTTGAGAAGATGGCGGCGCAGGAAGGCCAGATTGGTCTGCCGCATCCGAAGATTGCCCTGCCGCGCGAGCTGTATGGTGCAGGTCGCGTCAACTCGGCGGGTCTGGATCTCGCCAACGAACACCGTCTGGCGTCGCTCTCTTCCGCCCTGCTTAACAGCGCATTGCAGAAGTGGCAGGCTAAACCGATCCTTGAGCAGTCCGTTGAGGACGGTGAAATGCAGCCGGTGATCAACCCGGCAGAGCCGAAGGATATCGTCGGCTACGTGCGCGAAGCCACGGAAGCGGAAGTGGAGCAGGCCCTGGAGAGCGCGGTGAACAACGCGCCAATCTGGTTTGCCACTCCGCCGCAGGAGCGTGCCGCCATTCTGGAACGCGCGGCGGTGCTGATGGAAGATCAGATGCAGCAGCTGATCGGCATTCTGGTGCGTGAAGCGGGTAAAACCTTCAGCAACGCCATCGCCGAAGTGCGCGAGGCGGTCGACTTCCTGCACTACTACGCCGGTCAGGTGCGCGATGATTTCGACAACGAAACCCACCGTCCGCTCGGCCCGGTGGTGTGTATCAGCCCGTGGAACTTCCCGCTGGCGATCTTCACCGGCCAGATTGCCGCAGCGCTGGCCGCAGGCAACAGCGTGCTGGCAAAACCGGCAGAGCAGACCCCGCTGATTGCCGCCCAGGGCATTAACATTCTGCTGGAAGCGGGCGTACCGGCGGGCGTGGTGCAGCTGCTGCCAGGGCGCGGTGAAACGGTCGGCGCCAAACTGACCTCCGATAACCGCGTGCGCGGCGTGATGTTTACCGGTTCGACCGAAGTGGCCTCCCTGCTGCAACGCAACATCGCCACCCGTCTGGATGCGCAGGGCCGTCCTACCCCGCTGATCGCTGAAACCGGCGGCATGAACGCCATGATCGTGGACTCCTCTGCCCTCACCGAGCAGGTCGTCGTTGACGTGCTGGCCTCTGCCTTCGACAGCGCGGGCCAACGCTGTTCCGCCCTGCGCGTACTGTGCTTACAGGATGACGTGGCTGACCACACGCTGAAGATGCTGCGCGGTGCGATGGCGGAATGCCGCATGGGCAACCCGGGCCGTCTCACCACCGACATCGGGCCGGTGATCGACGCGGAAGCCAAAGCCAACATCGAAAACCACATTCAGACCATGCGTGCCAAAGGCCGTCCGGTGTTCCAGGCGGTGCGCGAGAACAGCGAAGATGCCCGCGAGTGGCAGACCGGCACCTTCGTGCCGCCAACGCTGATTGAGCTGGCAAGCTTCGACGAGCTGAAAAAAGAGGTCTTCGGTCCGGTACTGCACGTGGTGCGCTACAACCGTAACAACCTCAACGAGCTGATCGATCAGATCAACGCTTCGGGTTACGGCCTGACGCTTGGCGTGCATACCCGTATCGACGAAACCATTGCCCAGGTGACTGGCAATGCTAAAGTCGGCAACCTGTACGTCAACCGCAATATGGTTGGCGCGGTCGTGGGCGTGCAGCCATTCGGCGGTGAAGGTCTCTCCGGCACCGGTCCGAAAGCGGGCGGTCCGCTCTATCTGTACCGCCTGCTGGCAAACCGTCCGGAAAATGCGCTGGGCGTGACGCTGGCGCGTCAGGACGCGGAATATCCGGTGGATGCGCAGGTGAAAGCCGTGCTGACCCAGCCGCTGGATGCGCTGATTAAGTGGGCTGAAAATCGTCCTGAGCTGCGTGCGATTGCACAGCAGTACGGCGAGCTGGCGCAGGCGGGAACACAGCGTCTGCTGCCGGGTCCAACCGGTGAGCGCAACACCTGGACGCTGATGCCGCGCGAGCGTGTGCTGTGCGTGGCGGATAACGAGCAGGATGCGCTGGTGCAGCTGGCAGCCGCAACGGCAACGGGCTGTGAGGTGCTGTGGCCGGAAGATGCCCTGCATCGCGACCTCGCCAAACAGTTGCCAAAAGCGGTCTCGGCCCGCATTCGCTTTGCGAAGGCCGATGCCCTGCTGACCCAGCCGTTTGACGCGGTGATCTACCACGGTGATTCCGACCAGCTGCGCGAACTGTGCGAGCAGGTGGCGGCCCGCAGCGGCGCGATTGTCTCGGTGCAGGGCTTCGCCCGCGGGGAGACCAACCTGCTGCTGGAGCGCCTGTACGTTGAGCGCTCGCTCAGCGTCAACACCGCGGCGGCGGGCGGTAACGCCAGCCTGATGACAATCGGTTAATCGTGTAAACTCTCCCCGGTGACGCTACGCTTACCGGGGCGACAAAACAGCCCAGGCCGGATAAGCACAGCGTATCCGGCTTTTTTACATGGAGGGGATGATGAAAAGAGTATTTCTCGCAGGTGCAGCCCTGCTCATGAGCGCCAGCGCGCTGGCCGACGAGTGCGACAACGCGACCACCCAGCTTGAACTGAACACCTGTAGCGCGCAGCAGTACCAGGCCGCCGATAAAAAGCTCAACGAGACGTATCAGGCCGCCATCAAACGTGCGCCAGCGCCTCAGCGCGATCTGCTTAAAAAGGCGCAGCAGGCGTGGATCAACCTGCGCGATGCGGACTGTGCGTTTATCGGTTCGGGTACGGAAGGCGGGAGCGTTCAGCCAATGATTGTTAACCAGTGTCTGGCGGAGAAAACCGCGGAGCGCGAAGCGTTTCTGGCCACGCTGATGCAGTGTGAAGAGGGCGACTTAAGCTGTCCTCTTCCGCCGGGAAACTAGCGCACGCGGATCCCTTCGATAATCATCCGCTGTACGTTTTCCAGGGTGCTCTGGAAAAACGCCTCGTCCTGGAGCGTTTTACCGGTCACCGCCTCGACCTGGGCCGCGAAGTCAGCGTAGTGCTGGGTTGAGGCCCAAATCATGAAGATCAGATGATGCGGATCGACGGGCGCCAGTTTTCCGCTGGCGACCCATCCGGCAATAATGGCCGATTTATCGTCCACCAGCTGCTTTAAATCGCCGGTCAGCTCCGCCTGCAACAGCGGCGCGCCCTGCAACATCTCCAGGCAGAACAGCCTTGATGCCTGCGGGTAATCACGCGACACCTCCAGCTTCAGGCGTATGTACTCCTCTATCGCCACCAGCGGGGCCAGCTCTTCGCGAAATGCTTTAAGTGGTGCGAGCCAGATATCCAGGATCTGCTGCATCACCGCCACATACAGCGCCTCTTTCGACGGGTAGTAGTAGAGCAGATTGGTCTTGGACACCCCGGCCTGCTCCGCCACCTGCTCAAGGCGCGTACCGTGAATACCAAACTGCGAAAATGTCTCCAGCGCGGCGCTGAGGATGGCCTGTTTCTTGGCGCTCACCGCCTGCGAACGTTTACCGGGTGTTTTCACTGCGCCTTGTGTCATTTCCGCTCTCCATTTTCTGTCCTGCGCTCAGCATAGCAAAACCCCCGTCTCGCCACGACCTTCTGCACCCTCAGCGCGCATGAGTGCCTGTTTTCTGTGCAATGATTTTGACCAGCTAGTCCACATTTTCGCTGTTAATTTTTACAACCATCATTTAACACCTTGATAACAAAGTAATTTTCAAAACTGGCACTCCCTTTGCAAAAACACCGTGACACCTGCGACGTAATGAAGAGAGGTTCGTGATGAAAATTGGCGTATTTGTACCGATCGGCAACAACGGCTGGCTTATCTCGACCACTGCCCCGCAATACATGCCGACCTTTGAGCTGAATAAAGCCATCGTGCAGAAAGCGGAGCACTACCACTTCGACTTTGCACTCTCGATGATCAAGCTGCGCGGTTTCGGCGGTAAGACCGAATTCTGGGACCACAACCTGGAGTCTTTCACCCTGATGGCGGGCCTGGCGGCGGTAACCTCGCGCATCCAGATTTACGCCACCGCCGCCACCCTTACCCTTCCCCCGGCAATCGTGGCGCGGATGGCCTCCACCATCGACTCCATCTCCGGCGGGCGCTTTGGCGTTAACCTGGTCACCGGCTGGCAAAAGCCGGAGTACGAGCAGATGGGGATCTGGCCTGGGGACGATTACTTCTCCCGTCGCTACGACTACCTGACCGAATATGTGCAGGTGCTGCGCGATCTGTGGGGCACCGGCAAAAGCGATTTCAAAGGCGACTTCTTCACTATGAACGACTGCCGCGTCAGCCCGCAGCCGTCGGTGCCGATGAAGGTGATATGCGCCGGGCAGAGCGACGCGGGAATGGAATTTTCCGCGAAATACGCCGACTTCAACTTCTGCTTCGGCAAAGGCGTTAACACCCCGGCCGCCTTCGCGCCCACCGCGGCACGCATGAAAGCGGCCGCCGACAAAACCGGGCGCGACGTGGGCTCCTACGTGCTGTTTATGGTGATTGCCGACGAAACCGACGACGCCGCGCGCGCCAAATGGGAACGATACAAGGACGGCGCGGATGACGACGCGCTGCGCTGGCTGACCGAGCAGAGCCAGAAAGATACCCGCTCCGGCGCGGACACCAATGTGCGCCAGATGGCCGACCCGACGTCTGCCGTCAATATCAACATGGGCACCCTGGTTGGCTCGTATGCCAGCGTCGCCAGAATGCTCGACGAAGTGGCTGCCGTGCCCGGCGCCGAAGGCGTACTGCTGACCTTCGATGATTTTCTCACCGGCGTGGAAACCTTCGGCGAGCGCATCCAGCCGCTGATGCAGTGCCGCGCCCACATCCCTGCCGTGACGAAGGAGGTGGCGTAATGACGACCCTCAACGCTCGCCCGGAAGCCATTACCTTTGACGCGCAGCGCAGCGCGCTGATCGTGGTAGACATGCAAAACGCCTATGCCAGTAAAGGCGGGTATCTGGATCTGGCCGGGTTTGACGTCTCCACCACGCAGCCGGTGATTGAGAATATCAAAACCGCCGTGAGCACCGCGCGTGCTGCGGGCATGCTGATCGTCTGGTTCCAGAACGGCTGGGACGACCAGTACGTCGAGGCTGGCGGTCCCGGCTCACCCAACTTTCACAAATCCAACGCCCTGAAAACCATGCGCCAACGGCCCGAACTCCAGGGCACGCTGCTGGCGAAAGGCGGCTGGGATTATCAGCTGGTGGATGAGCTGGTACCGGAACCCGGCGATATCGTGCTGCCGAAACCGCGCTACAGCGGCTTTTTCAATACCCCGCTCGACAGCCTGCTGCGCAGCCGGGGCATTCGTCATCTGGTCTTTACGGGCATAGCCACCAACGTGTGCGTGGAGTCGACCCTGCGCGACGGCTTTTTCCTCGAGTATTTTGGGGTGGTGCTGGAAGACGCCACCCATCAGGCCGGACCGGATTTTGCCCAGAAAGCCGCCCTGTTCAATATCGAAACCTTTTTTGGCTGGGTCAGTAACGTCAATGATTTCTGCGACGCGCTGACGCCGCCGCTCGCCCGCATCGCCTGAGGAGAACCGCTATGCCGAAATCCGTGATTATTCCGCCGGGCACCAGCACCCCGATTGCCCCGTTTGTCCCCGGCACCCTCGCTGACGGCGTGGTGTATGTCTCGGGCACGCTGCCGTTTGATAAAGATAACAACGTGGTGTTTATCGATGACCCAAAGGCGCAAACCCGCCACGTGCTGGAGACGATCAAAACCGTGATCGAAACGGCGGGTGGGACGATGGAGGACGTGACCTTCAACAGCATCTTTATCACCGACTGGAAAAACTACGCCGCGATTAACGAAATCTACGCGGAGTTTTTCCCCGGCGATAAACCGGCGCGGTTTTGCATCCAGTGCGGGCTGGTAAAGCCCGAAGCGCTGGTTGAAATTGCCACCGTTGCGCACATCGCGAAGTGAGGCGGCCATGAAACTGTCCATTTCACCGCCCCCCTTTGCGGGCGCGCCCGTGGTGGTACTGATTGCCGGGCTCGGCGGCAGCGGCAGCTACTGGCTGCCCCAGCTCGCCGTGCTGGGGCAGGAGTATCAGGTGGTGTGCTACGACCAGCGGGGCACGGGGAATAACCCGGATATCCTGCCGGAAGACTACACCCTCGCACACATGGCCGACGAGCTTGCACTGGCGTTAGCCGGGGCCGGGATCGCCCGTTACTGCGTGGTCGGCCACGCGCTGGGGGCGCTGGTCGGCCTGCGGCTGGCCATCGATAAGCCCGACGCCCTCACCGCGCTGGTCTGCGTCAACGGCTGGCTGACCCTCAATGCCCATACCCGCCGCTGTTTTGACGTTCGCGAACGTCTGCTGCATGCGGGCGGGGCGCAGGCGTGGGTAGAGGCACAGCCGTTGTTCCTCTACCCGGCAGACTGGATGGCCGCCCGCGCCCCGCGGCTGGAGGCCGAGGACGCGCTGGCGCTGGCCCATTTTCAGGGCAAAGCCAATCTGCTGCGCAGGCTGGATGCGCTGAAACAGGCCGATTTCAGCCGCCACGCTGCACGCGTTCGCTGCCCCGTGCAGATTATCTGTTCCACCGACGATCTGCTGGTGCCGTCCGTCTGCTCCGCTGAACTGCACGCCGCCCTCCCGCACGCCCGCAAAACGGTCATGCGCCAGGGCGGGCATGCCTGCAATGTGACCGAGCCGGACACCTTTAACACTTTGCTGCTGAACGGGCTTGCCAGCCTGCTGCACAGCCCAGAACCCGCTTTGTAAGGAGCTTGAATGAGCGAAGCCATCACGCCCGCCGCGCTGGAAACGCTGTTTACCGGCGCACGTACCCATAACGGCTGGCTGGATATACCGGTCAGTGACGAGACGCTGCGCGAGATTTATGACCTGATGAAATGGGGGCCGACGTCCGCCAACTGCTCCCCGGCGCGCATTGTGTTTGTGCGAAGCCCGGAAGGAAAAGAGAAGCTGCGCCCGGCGCTCTCCAGCGGCAACCTTGAGAAAACGCTCACTGCCCCGGTCACGGCGATTGTCGCCTGGGACAGCGAGTTTTATGAGCGCCTGCCTGAACTGTTCCCGCACGGCGATGCCAGAAGCTGGTTTACCGCAAGCCCCGCGCTGGCGGAAGAGACCGCCTTTCGCAACAGCTCAATGCAGGCCGCGTACCTGATTTTCGCCTGCCGCGCGCTCGGGCTGGACACCGGGCCGATGTCCGGTTTTGACCGGGAAAAAGTGGACGCGGCCTTTTTCACGGGAACGCTGCTCAAAAGCAACCTGCTGATCAACATCGGCTACGGCGATGCGACCAAACTGTACGGACGCCTGCCGCGTCTGGCCTTTGACGATGCCTGCGGGCTGGCGTAAGGAGCGAACGTGATGACACCGGATAAACAAACCTTTCGCGACGCTATGGCCTGCGTCGGCGCAGCGGTCAATATCATCACCACCGACGGCCCGGCGGGAATGGCGGGCTTCACCGCCAGCGCGGTATGCAGCGTTACGGATTCCCCGCCTACCCTGCTGGTGTGCCTGAACCGCGGCGCGTCGGTCTGGCCGATTTTCAGCGAGAACCGCACCCTGTGCGTTAACACGCTGAGTGCCGGACAGGAGCCGTTATCCAACCTGTTTGGCGGGAAAACGCCGATGGCGGAACGCTTTGCCGCTGCCCGCTGGCAGACAGGCGACACGGGCTGCCCGCGTCTGGAAAATGCGCTGGCCTCGTTCGACTGCCGCATCAGCCAGGTGGTGAGCGTTGGCACTCACGACATTCTGTTTTGCGACATTGTATCCATCGTACGCCACCCGGCGCCGCAAGGGCTGGTGTGGTTCGACCGCGGCTATCACGCGCTTATGCGACCCGCCTGTTAATCCGCATTCAGGAGACAGATCATGTTCGGACTTCCCCACTGGCAGTTGAAATCGACCTCCACAGAAGCAGGCGTGGTCGCGCCGGATGAAAGGCTCCCGCTCGGGCAGACCATGGTGATGGGCGTGCAGCATGCGGTCGCGATGTTTGGGGCGACGGTGCTGATGCCCATGCTGATGGGGCTGGATCCTAACCTCGCCATTTTGATGTCGGGTATGGGTACCCTGCTGTTCTTTTTTGTCACCGGCGGGCGTGTGCCCAGCTATCTGGGCTCCAGCGCCGCCTTCGTTGGGGTAGTCATTGCAGCGACTGGGTTTAACGGTCAGGGTATTAACCCCAACCTGAGCGTGGCCCTCGGCGGTATTATCGCCTGTGGGCTGGTCTACACCCTGACCGGTCTGGTGGTGATGAAAGTCGGCACACGCTGGATCGAGCGGATGATGCCCCCCGTCGTCACCGGGGCGGTGGTGATGGCGATAGGCCTGAACCTCGCGCCGATTGCGGTGAAGAGCGTATCCGGCTCGCCGTTTGAAAGCTGGATGGCGGTGATAACGGTGCTGTGCATCGGCGTGGTGGCGGTCTTTACGCGCGGCATGATCCAGCGGCTGCTGATCCTGGTCGGGCTGATTGCGGCCTGTCTGGTCTACGCGCTGCTGGCGAACGTGTTCGGCCTCGGCAAACCGGTTGATTTCACACTGATTCACCAGGCCGCCTGGTTCGGCCTGCCACAGATGACCTCCCCCACCTTTAACGCTCAGGCGATGATGCTCATCGCGCCTGTCGCAGTGATTCTGGTGGCTGAAAACCTGGGCCACCTGAAAGCCGTAGCAGGAATGACCGGGCGCAATATGGATCCGTATATGGGACGGGCGTTTGTGGGAGACGGTCTGGCGACCATGCTCTCCGGCTCGGTCGGTGGCAGCGGCGTGACGACCTACGCGGAAAACATCGGCGTGATGGCAGTGACCAAAGTCTATTCGACGCTGGTCTTCGTGGCGGCGGCGGTGATGGCGATGCTGCTCGGCTTTTCCCCGAAATTCGGCGCATTGATCCACACCATCCCGGCACCCGTGATTGGCGGCGCCTCGATTGTGGTATTTGGTCTGATTGCCGTCGCGGGGGCACGTATCTGGGTGCAGAATCATGTTGATCTGAGCCAGAACGGTAACCTGATCATGGTGGCGGTAACGCTGGTGCTGGGGGCGGGTGATTTCGCCCTGACGCTGGGCGGGTTTACGGTGGGCGGGATTGGCACGGCGACCTTCGGCGCGATCCTGCTCAATGCTCTGCTGAGCCGCCGGAAAAGGGATGTACCGCAAGGAAAAGCCATCACCCCCTCCACCTGAAATACGTGCCGTTTTCTTGCCGGGTGACGCTACGCTTACCCGGCCTACAATTGGCAAGTAGGCCCGCGCAAGCGAAGCGCCGCCGGGCTAAACGGGCAGGGTGCGCGTTGTTAGCTATCTGCCCCTTGTTCAGCACTCAATCCGGCAGTCGCCTTACGTCGTTTTTTTAACTTCAACTCGCTCACCAGCACCCCGGCGATAATAAACGCCGCACCTACCAGCGCCAGCAGCGGCAGACGCTCCCCGGCGAGTCGCCCGAAAATACCCGCCCACACCGGTTCACCGGTATAAATGACCGTCGCCCGTGTCGGGGATACGCTGCGCTGCGCCCAGTTCATGGTGACCTGGATAATGGCGCTGAAAATGCCCAGCCCCAGCGCCACGACGATAAGCCCGGTAGACATCGGCGGGACGGACTCCCCTGCCGGCACCATCGTCGCGAACGCCACCAGCGACGCGGTGGCAAGCTGCACCACCGTCACCCGCTTGACGTCCACTTTTCCTGCCCAGGCGCTAATCAGGATAATTTCTGCCGCAATGGCGACGGCCCCCACCAGAGTGATGATCTCCCCCGGCCCCAGCGCCAGCGCCAGCAGATTATTTTCCGGCCCGGCTAATAAAATAAGGCCGATGAACGCCAGCACGATGCCAATGCACGACATCAGGCCCGGCATTCTGCCGAGGCACAGCCATTGCAACAGTGGCACCAGCGGTACGTACATGGCGGTGATGAAGGCGGATTTACTGCTGGAGATAGACTGGAGCCCCCACGTTTGCAGGCTGTAGCCCATGGCAATCGCCACGCCAATGGCGACACCCGCTTTAAGCTCTCTCAGGGTCAACCCGCGCAGGGTCTTCAGCGAAATAAGCGCCACGGCAATCGCCGCGGTTGCAAAGCGCAGCCCTACAAAGAAAAACGGATCGCTCATCGTGACCGCGTACTGAACGGCAAGAAAGGTTCCGCCCCAGAACATGGTGATCAAAATCAGGATGGCTTCCTGAGGCTTAATGGAGAAGGTAAAACGGGAAACGGACATGGGACACCAGCACGAAGAATCAATCCTGTAGTGTGCGATGCCTTTGATGACAGTTCAATGTAGCAGACATAAAAAAACCGCCGGGAAACCCGGCGGCAGGGAGTTAACCCGGCGTACTACTTGTTGCTGCCGTGGCTATTTTTACCCCCTTTTTTACCAGCCTCTGATGCGCGCTGAGGGTCATTTTTAAAGTTGCCCCCGCTAGACTGGCCACCTTTACGACCTGCTTCTGATGCTCTTTCACGGTCTTCAGCGAAATTACCTGAACCACCACGATGGTTTGCCATCTCTAACCTCCAGAGTGTGAAACATTAGACATCATATTGCATTCAGTAAAAGAGGATTCTTTCACCTCGCGGCTCAAGGACAGTGCCTTTATCTGTGCCGCGTGAAACTAAGCTTAGTGTAATGCGGCTATCCGGCAAGCGAGAGGTAATATTCTGCAACATGATCTCAGCCTTTCGTATGAAATATCGGGGAAGTCATTCATAAGCCGTTCTTATATTTTGAAAAATCCGCGCCGCGAAAGTTGTTTCATTTTGCTACAAGGCGCGTATCCAAAAGATATTGTTATATATCAAAGAAATGCCGTTCATTTTTGCAGTCTGGCTGTGATGTCATATCTTTAAAGGAACGCAGCGATCCGCTGTAAGAAAAACCAACGAGGAGTGATGCAAAATGGCAAAAGTTCTGGTGCTCTATTATTCCATGTATGGACACATTGAAACCATGGCTCACGCAGTAGCAGAAGGCGCAAACAAAGTAGACGGCGTTGAGGTCGTGGTTAAACGCGTACCGGAAACCATGCAGGCGGAAGCCTTCGCCAAAGCCGGGGGGAAAACACAAAACGCCCCGGTCGCCACCCCGCAGGAGCTCGCGGACTATGATGCCATTATCTTCGGCACCCCGACCCGCTTCGGCAATATGTCCGGCCAGATGCGCACCTTCCTCGACCAGACGGGCGGGCTCTGGGCCTCCGGCGCGTTATACGGCAAGCTGGCCAGCGTGTTCAGCTCTACCGGCACGGGCGGCGGCCAGGAGCAGACGATCACCTCCACCTGGACTACCCTTGCCCATCATGGGATGGTGATTGTGCCGATTGGCTACGGCGCGCAGGAACTGTTCGATGTTTCCCAGGTTCGTGGCGGGACACCGTATGGCGCGACAACCATTGCCGGTGGGGATGGTTCACGTCAGCCAAGCAATGAAGAACTTTCTATCGCCCGCTATCAGGGTGAATACGTCGCGGGTCTTGCCAAAAAACTGAACGGCTAACCCAACAGGAGGACAAGTATGCCAACTCAAGAATCCAAAGCTCACCACGTGGGCGAATGGGCAAGTTTACGCAATACCTCTCCGGAGATTGCCGAAGCCATCTTTGAAGTCGCCAATTATGACGAAAAGCTGGCTGAGCAGATTTGGGAAGAAGGCAACGATGAAGTGCTGGTTCGCGCCTTCGAAAAAACCGACAAAGACTCGCTGTTCTGGGGCGAGCAAACCATCGAACGTAAAAACGTCTGAACGTTCCCCCCGCCCGCGCGGGGGGTTATCTTCTATTTCGCCGCGTTATTCATCACCGCATTGAATTTATCGACAGGACAGAAGCCGTTGCCATCCACCGGACAGCCCTTCAGTTCCAGCGTCACGCGCTGCGCAGGGGATTGCAGCGACAGTACGCTGGCGTTACGTAACTGCTCTGAACTCTGGTAGACATACTCAATTTTCATCAGCTCCTGATTAGTGTTTTTGTCATGCCAGCGCTGGAAGACAATTTTACCGCCAATCGGGGTGCGTTCCTGCTGGTCGTGCAACTGGTAAGGCCTGAAGTCCAGCGCGGTCAGCAGCGAGGCGATGTTTGAGTCGTGCCCCACCAGCAGGGTGATTTTTGGCGCTTTTGCCTGGTCGGTCACCAGCGCTTTATCAATGTACTTCACCAGCGGTTTAGCCACGTTCTGCGCCACCTCCGTCGACGTAAACAGCGAGTCCTGATAGCCGTTTTTCAGCTTCGACAGCACGCGCCACTGCTGATCGGTTTTGATTTCCCCCCAGGCCACCTGGTCTGTCGGGAAGCCTTCGTAATACTGAAGCGTAAACGCATCCACCAGCGAGTTACCCACCTTCAGCGGCCCGGAGACGCCCGGCTCTTTTTCATAATCGGCGCTGAACGTATCTTTCGCCTCCGTCAGGGAGCAGACTTTTTTCTCCTTGCAGGACGGCGAGTCGCTGTAGTTTGTCAGCTGTTCCAGCAGTTTGTAGCTTTCATCCAGCTGCATTTTCTGCCGTTCCGTCTCCATCGCTTTCAGCGCTTTCTCGCGAAACTCAGGGGAGTTATCGGTAATGACCGGATTGAAGGTGGGGTCCATGGTGCCCATTTTTTCCTGGTGATGCACAGGAACATCGCACCCCGGGAACGCGCCGGTGATAAAGAACTGCGCGGTCGCCACGGTGCGCTGGAGGCTGTTGGCGTAGGCATAGACGGTATCCGCTGGCGGGCATTCACCCGTCTTCACCATCCCCTGCTCTGCCAGCCACTCGCGCATATAGTGACCCATATACACTTCCAGTACGCCACCTTTGGTGGTGAGCTGTCCACCCGGGACGTCCCACTCCGGCCACTGCTTCGGCGTGGACTGCTCCAGCACGCTGCCGTTATTGGCAAGCGGCGCGCGCAGGTTGTGGCGGCTCATGATGAGCACCTGTTCCAGCTGATAGCCATCCGGCGTGTCCTGCGCCTGTGCGCCAAAGGTCACGGAAAGGGTACCTGCCACGGCAACTGCGAGTAGTGCTTTTCTCATCCCTAATTCCTCACACGTTTTTAATGTCGCCCTGAGTGTGACAGATCCGTGACAGGTTTTTCGGGAAGCATTTCTCAAACTGATGATTAACGTGCTTACGGCGTGTGCCGATGAGTTTTATAAAAAAACCATACCCCACCGGAGAATTCGCTGTGAAACGTACCCGCCTTGAAGAGAGCACCTGCCCCGTCGCCCGTTCGCTGGATATTATCGGCGACTGGTGGTCGCTGCTGATTGTTCGCGACGCGCTACGGAGCGGCGCGCCTTGAGCTGTTCAACAGTGCGCGCACCGGCATTCTGGCACCGCGCTACGTAAAACAGTAGCCTAACGCTGGAGCTGGTCGCCGTATTCGCTCATCCAGGCGGCCAGCGGCGAGAGTGCGTCCTGAAGGGTTAGCCCCAGCTCGGTGATCTGATATTCCACGCGTGGCGGGATCTCCGGGTAGACCGTTCGCGTCACCAGCCCGCGCTGCTCAAACAGGCGCAGCTGCTTCGTCAGCTCTTTCTGGGTGATGGGGGCAGCAGCACGCAGCAGATCGCCAAAGCGAACGGGCGTATTGAACACAATCAGGCGATAGAGAATGGGGATCGCCCACTTACCGGAAATCAGGTTCACAAACTGCGTCATCGGGCAGGTATACGCCTCAGATTTTTTTTCGCAGCACGTTTCCAGCATCTCTGCCATTTCACACCTCTTGCCTCATTAGTATCCATTTGGTACCTGGTTTCCTTTCGATACTAACGTTTCTATAGTGCTTTCTCCAGAGACATTTCAGGAGAAGAACATGGGTCGTTTAACCGATAAGTATACGTTGATTACCGGCGGCACCAGCGGTATCGGTCTCGCCACCGCGCAGGTGTTTATCGCCGAAGGGGCGCGCGTCGCCGTGACCGGACGCAACCCGGACACCCTCGCCCAAGCAGAGCGCATTCTGGGCGATAAGGCCTGGGTGATCCCAACCGACGCAGGCGATATTTCGTCGCAAAAAGCGCTGGCGGAGACCCTCGCCGCCCGCTGGCCGCGCCTCGACGCGGTCTTTCTCAACGCCGGTGACGTGACGCACGCGCCGCTGGAAGCCTGGCAGGAAGAGGCCTGGGACCGTCTGATGAACATCAACCTGAAGGGACCGTTCTTTTTAATTCAGGCGCTGCTGCCGCTGCTGAATAACCCGTCCTCGGTGATCCTCTGCGGCTCCGTGAGCGCGCGCATCGGCCTGCCCACTAGCAGCGCGTATGCCGCGAGCAAGGCCGCCCTGCTGTCGCTGGCGCGCACGCTGTCGGCGGAGCTGCTGCCGCGCGGGATCCGCGTCAACGGCCTGAGCCCCGGTCCGGTGGAAACCCCGGCGTTCACGAAAACGGGCTTAAGCGACGAGGCGCTTAACGCGATGATGGCAGAGGTCATTAAGCTGGTGCCGCTGGGCAGAATGGGCTCGACGACCGAGCTGGCAAAAGCCGCGCTCTATCTGGCGTCCGACGAGTCGAGCTACACGGTAGGAACGGAACTGCTGGTGGACGGCGGAATGGGGAGCCTGTAATTTTATAAGGCGCTGATGCCGGTGACCGCACCGACATACAGCGCCGCCCACGCACAGGCGGAAAGCAGGCTGACGGCGTAGACCTTGACGGCGTTCAGCCTGAGCATCCCGGCCGCCAGCGGGACGATGTAACGCAACACCGCCAGGAAGCGCGACGTAAAAAGCACGATGACCCCGTTCTTTTGCAGCTGATGCTGGACCCGCAGGAACTTATTGGCATGCTTTGAGGTGAAGCGCGTGACCATCCGGGTATGCCCCATCAGCTGGCCGATATGGTAATTCAGCATCGAACCTGCCGTTGCCCCCATCACTACGGCGAGCCACGTCAGCGCAGGATGCATGCTCCCCTGGCTGACGGTAATACCCGCCAGCAGCATCACCGACGCAGGCGGCAGCACGGAGGAGATCAGCACCGTCGATTTGCTCAGCGCCATCACGAATAACAGCGCGAACAGATGTGCCGGATACAGCGCAAAATGATTCAGCAGGTTATCAACCCATGCCATTTTCCCCTCCACCGTTAATAATTTAATTCTCCATTTAAAATGAATAACCTTAAATAAACCCTCAACATTTTATGAATAAGATTTATCTAAACCGTTCTTAAACATTATTTAATTTTCTGAGCGCTAAATTTAAACAGGCGTATTATCCCTTTCGTTTTACAACGATCTCGTTATGGCGAGGCTCCTGTACAAATACACGTTATCGCTCTGGTGGGTTCGAGAGAACCGGCACAGGGTAAAACAGGCACTGTCGAATCAAGGCTTTGTCAGTATAACTTCCCTTGCGGGATACGGTGTACAGTGCTGAACCCAGGACGTGGGGATCTCCTTTCCGACATGCCCTGTCTTGCTCGCCCCTGAGAGATTTTATTATTCAAAGGGAATTTACTATGTCTTACGCTATTCACAACCAAAACCTGGCTTTTAATGACAGCGCCATCGCGCAATATATGAATACCGATTTTATCGTTATCGAAATTTCATTATGCGTAGCTCTGGCACGCGAGCAGTTCTTTGAAAAATTAAAAGATGATGATATTCCGTCGCATATTTTTATCGAAGATAACGGGCGCCTCGCGGGTTTAATCGCCGTACGCAAATTATTGCAGGCCACGGACACCGTGCAGCCTGTTAAGGGGTTGATGATATCGGATTTTATTCAGCTCAAACCGGAAGATGAGCGGGCGGATGTCGCCGGGCTGCTGGCGCACGCGGGTGCGGATGTGGTGCCGGTGGTGACCCACGGCAAGCTGGTGGGCTGCCTTACCGAGCGTGAAATCGCCCATCTGCTCGAAGATGACGTTACTGAAGATGCCCAGCTTCAGGGGGCGACGCTGCCGCTGGAGAAACCTTATCTGGAAACCAGCGCCTTCAGCCTGTGGAAGAAACGCTCCGTCTGGCTGCTGCTGCTGTTTGTTGCGGAAGCGTATACCAGTTCTGTGATCCAGCATTTTGAAGAGGCGCTAGAATCTGCCATCGCGCTGGCGTTCTTTATTCCGCTGCTGATTGGCACTGGCGGAAACAGCGGGACGCAGATCACCTCGACGCTGGTGCGCGCCATGGCGCTGGGTGAGGTCCACCTTCGCGACGTGGGTCGCGTGCTGCGAAAAGAGATGAGCACCTCGTTAATGATTGCCGCCACGCTGGGTCTGGCGGGCTGCGTTCGCGCCTGGATGATGGGCATTGGGATGGAAATCACGCTCATCGTCAGCCTGACGCTGGTCTGCATTACGCTGTGGAGCGCCATCGTCTCGTCGGTGATCCCGATGATACTGAAACGCTGCAAAATCGATCCGGCGGTGGTCTCCGCACCGTTTATCGCCACGCTCATCGACGGCACCGGGCTGATTATCTACTTCAAAATCGCGCAGTATACGCTGGGGCTGGAATAACGAAAAAACCCTGCGATATTGCTATCGCAGGGTTTTCGAATTTGGCGGAAGCGTAGAGATTCGAACTCTAGAACCCTTTCGGGTCGCCGGTTTTCAAGACCGGTGCCTTCAACCGCTCGGCCACGCTTCCAAAGTGAGGCGCACTATAAACATCTCTGAGCATGATGTAAAGCACGAAATTGCATAACGTTACACGTCTTGCGTCGTCCCCTTCCGCCCCGCTGATTTCTTCGTCATCGGCTGGCTAAAATGTAAACATTTATTTTTACATTCATAACGTTTATTAGATTCGCAGGTGGTCATTTAGACTCTTTTTCGTACAACACCCATTAACCGTGGATCACTGCGATAAGAGATTAGCCATGACTTTATTTAACGACGATTATGAATTTTTTATTTATCAGTGATAACTACTACCTTTGCCAGGGCGTATCAAGCGCCCTGACATCGACCCATTTGATTCGCGATGACGCGGATATTCACGACCTTGATGGGGTCGATCAGGCGATGGATTTTATCATTGCGATTGAACAGGATAAGTTACGCAATAAAACCATTCGGCAGGTCAAAAAAGTTAAGCGTGATTACATTATCCTGATGCATGAGATAGAAGCCAACAGCGCGGTACGAATCGATAATATTATCTATTCGTCGATGCATTTTACTGCTCACCCTTTTCAGCAACTGATGCGTTTTTATCGGGCGCTCAGAACACACTCTTTTACGCGACGCGAGTATGACGTGCTGAAGCTGTTTCATTTGGAAAACCATGAGATCGCGAAAAAACTGCAACTGTCACAAAAAACGACCAGCACCTACCGCGTGAGGATCCTCGAGAAATTAAATATGCGCTCAAAAAACATTCTGGCGATGACCCGTGTAAAATCGGCGATCGTCGATCAGAAACTGTGACATTTTGCCTTGCCACGGGTAAACCGGGCATCAGTTTTCACCCTGAGGGGGTTTGGCTGGCGCGGTATACCAGTTCTCTTTGGCAACCATTACGCTGCCCTCTGGCTGCATAACAAAATTCGGGGACATAATCTGCACGTTAAATTCGTTAAACACATCCTGTATCTGGCTATGCAGTTCATTGCGGGCAACCGCGAGGGACTGATCGGGCAGCAGGCGGACCTGCAATTCGTAAGCGATATACCAGTCCATTAACCCTAACTGGCGCACCAGCGGCGGCTCGGAAAGGTCAATCCCTTTTGCCCGTTTCGCGGCCAGCTCCAGCATGGCATGCACCTGACGCCATGGGGTGTCATAACCGATCGTGACGCTGACCGTCAGATTGAGGCTGCCATCGGGCTGTAGCGCGCTCAGGTTGGTGATCTTACCGCTCACCACCACCGCGTTGGGCACGGTAACGACATAATTTTCCCGGGTAATAATTTTGGTCGCCAGCATGCCAACTTCACTGACCTTGCCTTCGTTATCCGCCACCCGAATGACATCGCCTTTGCGCAGCGCGCGGGAGTAAATCAGGACCAGACCGCTCATGGCATGGTTCATCACCCCTGCCGAGCCCAGCGTTAACATCAGGCCGAAGAAAACGCTAATACCTTTAAACGCCAGCGAGTTTGCACCGGGAAGAAACGGCCAGGCGGCGGAGAGAGCAAATAGCCAGACGGCAACGGAAATGAGCTTACGGGTCGCACCCACGGTTTCCGGATGTACGCCGGGAAGTTGCAGACGACCAGCCTCCACCTGATTCAGCACCATCTTAAGAAGCTTCAGAATAAAAGCGGTAATGAGGAAAATGATCAGCACAATCGTTAGCCCCGGTAAGGCCGAGACAATCGCCAGGGCGATTTGCTGCACCACGCGAAGCGTCCAGTCTCCCAGCGACGTGCCCCACACCCGCGTCCACGGAAACAGACTGAACGCCCAGCTCAGCCAGACGTAAAAGCCGATCAGCCCCAGCAGGAACATCAGCAAGGCGTAAAGCCGAATCTCAATGGCGCCAATGTATCGCCGCCAGCTTTGCGGCACCCGGCTGCGATTCTCCACAATACGCCGACGGTAGACGCGCCGGAACCAGCGCCAGGAACGCCACGCGCCATAGCAGAGCAGCAACAGCCCCAGCAGGCCAGCGGCAGTTTTTACCGTCGACAGCGCCAGCCAGCCGGTATCGTATTGATCGCGCAGCGCCATTCTCTGCGCTTCCATGCGCGCCAGCACGCGCTGTGCGGCCTGATCGAGGGTAAGATCGTCCCCTTCGTCCAAATCCCCTTCGGTCAGCAGCATCACAGGTTTCCCGTTCATCACTATCAGCCGTCCCTGCTGGTTATAGCGGGTCACGGGGACGATGCTGAGCGGCTCACGCACATCCGCCTCGGTAAAATTGCGCAGGGTATTGCGGATGCGTAAAACGCGCTCTTCCGGCGTGGTCAGGCCAAATTTCGCCTGTAGCATGACGATAGGCTGATGGAAGATATAGACCGTTCGGGCGCGCTCCTGCTCCGTAGGCGCCTGGCGGGGCTCTGCGGCATACGATGAGAAGGCGCTAAGGGCGGCAAAACAGAACGCAAACGCGAGCAGGATCTTATTCATCCTCACTACCCCAGGTCAGAAATCTTGTTATTTTTCAGGCAACCCGCGAATGCCAGGTGGGTATGTTGAGAATAGTCCAGCCTTTCGTTTCTGCAACAAGCGACGGTGAGCGTGTTGCTCTCAATCACAATATATGTATTATGTTATAACATAACAATTTTGGATTGCGTTCTATGTTACTCAAAAAAGGGTTATTTCTGGCTTCACTGCTCACCATGGCGCCTGCCGCTTTCGCCGCTACCACCTGGCCACTCACGATTGAAAATTGCGGCGTAAAGCAGACCTTTACGCAGGCTCCTCAGCGCGTCGTGACCGTGGGTCAGCATGAAACAGAATTACTGCTCGCACTGGGGCTGGAGAAAACGATCGCCGCGACGTCAGTCTGGTTCGGCAAGCTCCCGGCCCCGCTGGTGGATGCCGGGAAAAACCTCCCCCGGCTTGCAGATAATTCCCCCTCCTTTGAAGCCGTGGCAGGGCAGAAACCTGAACTCGTTCTCGCGCAGTATCACTGGCACATTGGTCCGCAGGGAGAAGTGGGAACCCGTAAGCAGTTTGCGTCGCTGGGGATTAAGACGTGGATCTCCCCTGCCGACTGCACGGATAAAACGGTAACGGAAACGTCAAACGCAGACGGAGCACGTAGCGCGCCGTTTTCACTGGCGGAAATTACACGGGAAGTGACGGATCTGGCGACGATTTTTGATGTTTCCGCGCGAGGTGAGCAGCTCAATCGTGCGCTGGCGGAGCGTATTAAAAAGGCCCAGGCGCGCGTCTCAGCGAAACCGCTTAGCGTTGTATTCTGGTTCTCCAGCAGCCGTCTGAATGGCGATCCCTGGGTGGCCGGGAATTACGGCGCGCCTGGCTGGATCAGCCGCACGCTGGGGTTGAAGAACATTATTGACTCTCACGACGAATGGCCCGCTGTAACGTGGGAACATATAGCCCGATCGCAGCCGGACGTGATTGTTATCGCCGGGATGTCCCGCAGGCTCTACCCTGCCGATGACGTTGAGGTAAAAAAAGCGTTCTTGCGCAGTGACCCGGTGACAAAGAACATGCCTGCGGTCAGGAACAACCACATCATCGTGGTGCCAGCGATGTCGTTAAACCCTTCATTGCGTAACGTCGATGCGGTTGAGCTTATCAGCGATCGGCTGGCTTCTTTCCGGGATGAACAATGAGTCATTTCGCTTTTGACCGCCGCCAGCAGGGTTTACTGGCAGCAGGTGCCATGGCGCTGCCGCTGATGCTGGTCTTTGCCGCCAGTATCGGTGATATGCCGGTGTCGTATGCCAGTACCGGGAAAGCGATCCTCAACGGACTGGGTTTGACCTCTTATGCGTTGCCGCAAACGGAGGAAGGTATCGTCTGGCAATATCGCATGAGCCGGGCAGTAATGGCCGCGTGCAGCGGCGGCGGACTGGCGTTGTGCGGGCTGGTGTTGCAGTCGATCCTGCGTAACCCTCTGGCTGAGCCTTATCTGCTGGGGATTTCCGCGGGCGCATCGCTGGGGGCCGTCTGCGTGATGCTTCTCGGCATCGGGGGGAGCGTGATTGGCGTGAGCAGCGGTGCGTTTGTCGGCTCGTGCGCCGCCTTTGCGCTCATCATGGTGATTACAAACGGGATGAGTGAAAGCCCGTCGCGCATTTTGCTGGCTGGCATTGCGGGCACCCAGCTCTTCAACGCCATGACCGCGTACGTCGTCAGTACGTCCGCCAATGCCGAGCAGTCCCGTAGCGTCATGTTCTGGCTGCTGGGAAGTCTGAGCGGCGTGCGCTGGCCTGACGCGCTGCTGGCGCTGGCCGTTACGCTTGCGGGTTTACTGGTGGTATTGCTCTTTTCACGGGCGCTGGACACCTTCACCTTCGGGGATGAGGTCTCCACCACGCTGGGGATCCCGGTTACCGCCGTGCGTATTGTCTTATTGCTGACCTGTGCCATTGTCACCGCAACGCTGGTGAGCGCCACGGGCGCAGTGGGGTTTGTCGGGCTGGTCATTCCCCATGTGACGCGCATGCTATGCGGGCCGGGCCATCGTCGCTCGATCCCCCTGACGTTTCTCATCGGCGCCCACTTTATGATCCTCGCCGATATCGTCTCTCGCACGCTGATTGTGCACCAGGTTCTGCCCATCGGGGTGGTGACTGCGCTGGTGGGCGCCCCCGTCTTTGTGGCGTTGCTTTATCAAAACCGAAAGGAGCATCCATGAATATTACTGTGGCCGGGTTAACCGTAACCCGACAAGCGCAGACGGTGCTTAAGGATATCGATCTCGACCTGCCATCCGGGCAGATTATCGGCCTGTTAGGGCCAAACGGCTCGGGCAAGTCGACGCTGCTGCGCTGTCTCGCCGGGCTGTTTCCACGACTCAGCGAACGCGTGGCGCTTAATGGCACAAAGCTTGGCATGATGCCGCTGAAAAAACGCGCGCAGCACATGGCGTTTGTCCCGCAACATGCTGAGGTCGACGGAGAACTGACCGTTGAGGACATTGTCAGGCTGGGGCGTACGCCCTACCGGAAAACATTCCAGAGAACCACCCGCGACGATGAGGCTGCGGTTGAGCAGGCGATTGGCCTGATGCAGTTATGCCGCTTACGCCAGCGGCGATGGCACTCTTTGTCTGGCGGAGAACGCCAGCGAAGCCAGATAGCCCGCGCGCTGGCCCAGCAGCCGCAGGTGCTGTTGCTCGATGAACCGACAAACCACCTGGACATTCAGCACCAGCTGGAGCTGATGCGGCTCGTTTCACAGCTGCCGCTTACGGTGGTGGTTGCACTGCACGATCTCAATCTTGCGGCCAATTATTGCCAGCGTCTGATCCTCCTGAAGGCCGGGCAGATCGCCGCCACGGGCGCGCCCGAGGAGGTACTGACGCCAGCAAACATTGAGGACACCTGGTGCGTAAAAGCTCAGGTCTGCAAGGCCGACGCCGGGATCACGATAAGCTACAACATGGTGGCATGACGGAAGCCTGGCGCAAAAGCAAAAACCCCTGCGATATTGCTATCGCAGGGGTTTCAAATTTGGCGGAAGCGTAGAGATTCGAACTCTAGAACCCTTTCGGGTCGCCGGTTTTCAAGACCGGTGCCTTCAACCGCTCGGCCACGCTTCCTAAGTGAGGCGAACTATAAACACCTCACCGCGCGCTGTAAAGAGCACGCGCATTCGTTCGCTTTAAAAATAGCCAAAATGCGTTTAATCGGTTGAATAGACGACAAATTGGCCGTTTTGGCAGCATAATATCCACCGCGGATCGTTAGTGCTTTTTGATGTACATATCTTTGGTGTAGTAGTACCCGAGCTTGTCTGGCGTGAAGCCCCCTACCCACGGTTTCACCAGGTGCGTGCGCACGTAATGATAGACCGGGATCGCCGGTACATCCCGTCCCAGCAGATCTTCTGCCTGCTGGTAGAACTTACCGCGCTCCTCCGCCGTTTTCGATTTCGCCGCGTTCACCAGTGCCCGATCGTAGTCCGGATTGCTGTACTGAGTGGTGTTTTGGCTATCCCCGGTACGGAAGTTGTTCAGGAAAGTTGCCGCATCGTCGTAATCGGCAATCCAGGCATAGCGTACCGCGTCAAAGTTATGGGTGTGCATGGTATCAAGCATGGTTTTCCACTCCTGATTTTGCAGCTTCGCCTCCACGCCGAGGTTCTTCTTCCACATTGAGCTGGCGGCAATGGCAATACGCTGGTGCGATTCCGAGGTGTTATAGAGGAGATTAAAGCTGAGCGGATGGCTGTCGTTAAATCCGGCTTCGGCCAGCAGCTTTTTCGCCTCGGCAATGCGTTTATCCATCGGCCAGCTGGCGTAATCCGGGTTCTGGAGCTTGACGCCGCCAATATCCGGCTGGCTGATCAGCCATGCCGGGCGCTGGCCCTGCCCTAATACTTTCCCGGCGATGATGTCTTTATCCAGCGCCAGGTTCAGCGCCTTGCGCACGCGGGCGTCGTTGAACGGCGGCCGGGTGGTGTTGAACTGATAATAATAGGTGGCAAGCTGCGGTGAAACGTCCAGCTCGCTCCCCAGCGTTTTCTTCAGCTGAGCAAACTGGTTGATCGGCACCGTGTAAACAATGTCGATTTCGCCCGCTTTGTAGCGGTTGACGTCAGCAGCTTCAGAGGAAATGGGCAGATAGGTCACCTTGTTGATGACGGTATGTTCGTTATCCCAGTATTTCGGGTTACGCACCGCCACAATGCGTTCGTTAACCACCCACTGTGACAGTTTATAAGCCCCGCTGCTGACGAAGTGCTCCGGTTTGGTCCACTTATCACCGAAACGGCCCACCAGGACTTTATCTATCGGCACCAGGGACGGGTGAGCCAGCATCGCCAGGAAAGCGGCGTTAGGTTGCGTGAGCGTAACTTCCAGCGTGGTGTCATTGATGGCTTTCACCCCCAGCGACTCGGGCGCTTTTTTGCCTTCTGCGATATCAGTGCCGTTGACGATACGCATACTACCGGGATAGCTGGCATACGGAGAGGCGGTTTTCGGGTCGACCAGCCGCTGCCAGCTCCAGACAATATCTTCCGCGGTGATGGGGGTTCCATCGCTCCAGGTAATGCCCGGGCGCAGATGGAACGTCCAGACGGTGTTGTCTTTATTTTCCCATTTCTCCACCAGGCGCGGCTGGATTTCACCTGCCGGAGAGACGCTGACCAGCCCGTCGAATAAATCGCTGATAATATTGAATTCGACATCGCTTTCGACTTTATGCGGGTCGAGCGAGGCGGGCTCAGTGCCGTTGTTCCTGACCAGTTCCTGCTTATCTGCCAGCTGGGTTCCTGCCGGCACGTTAGCCGCCCAGGTTGCCGTGCTGGCGCACAGGACCCCTGCGGTTAACAAAGAGAGCGTAAAGCGCGTGCGTGTTTGTGGTTTCATTTCCTTCGCCTTATTGTTTGTTTTTATGACGATCCGGAAATAACTCTTAGCGGCCTTAGGGAAATAACGCAATATTTTTCAGATACCTATAAGAGGTTGATCTGAATACACCCAACAAACCGCACTTCATTCTGAGTACAAAGGCTTTGCCAGAATAAAAAACCAGCATAATCCCTAAGGGGCTGAGTAAAGATGGGTAAAACCACTTTGCGTCTGCCGCGCCGTTTCCTATTCTTTGCGCTAATTACATCTGTCATAAGAGAGTGACTCATGGATCGTATAATTACTTCTTCACGCGACCGCACATCGCTACTCAGCACCCATAAGGTGCTGCGCAATACCTATTTCATGCTCAGCCTGACGCTGGCGTTTTCGGCGATCACCGCGACGGCCAGCACCGTACTGATGCTACCTTCTCCGGGCCTGATCCTGACGCTGGTAGGTATGTATGGTCTGATGTTCCTGACCTACAAAACCGCGGATAAACCGGTGGGTATTCTCTCCGCGTTCGCCTTTACCGGCTTCCTGGGCTACATTCTGGGGCCAATCCTGAATGCCTATCTGTCTGCCGGAATGGGCGACGTGATTGGTATGGCGCTGGGCGGTACCGCGCTGGTGTTCTTCTGCTGCTCGGCCTACGTGCTGACCACCCGTAAGGACATGTCCTTCCTTGGCGGTATGCTGATGGCAGGTATCGTGATTGTGCTGGTCGGGATGCTGGCGAACATCTTCCTGCAATTGCCTGCGCTGCATCTGGCAATCAGCGCGGTGTTTATCCTGATTTCATCCGGCGCAATCCTGTATGAAACCAGCAACATCATTCACGGCGGTGAGACGAACTATATCCGCGCCACCGTGAGCCTGTATGTGTCGCTGTACAACATTTTTGTCAGCCTGCTGAGCATTCTGGGCTTCGCCAGCCGCGATTAACTCACCGTGCTGTGAACAGGGCCCCGCTTATGCGGGGCTTTGTTTTTTTGGTAGACTTAGGCAGTTTTTGACTAACGCGTGAATGAATATGTTGAGTTTTGAAGGCAAAGAGATCGAAACCGATAACGACGGTTATCTGAAAGAGAGCAGCCAGTGGAGCGAAGCGCTGGCGGAGAAAATTGCGGAAAACGAAGGAATTACCCTCTCCCCGGAACACTGGGAAGTGGTGCGCTTCGTGCGAGAATTTTACCTTGAATTCAACACGTCGCCAGCTATCCGCATGCTGGTCAAAGCCATGGCGAATAAATTTGGCGAAGAGAAAGGCAACAGCCGTTATCTGTATCGCCTGTTTCCGAAAGGCCCGGCTAAACAGGCGACAAAAATCGCCGGCCTGCCAAAGCCGGTAAAATGCATTTAATAGCGAATACTGAAGTCAGCGTATTCCCGGCCGGGTTGATGCGGTTCCGTTAGCACCTTATCAACCCGCGCGCTGCGCGGTCCGCCTGCTTTCAGCCACGCCACCAGCTTCTCTACCCGATCTGCCTCACCGCAGGCCACAACCTCCACGCTGCCATCATCCATGTTACGCGCATACCCCGTCAGCCCAAGCTGAAGGGCTTCGCGCTGGGTGCTGTAGCGGAATCCGACGCCCTGTACAAGGCCATGAACCCAGGCAATGGTGCAAACATTTGACATCATCCTTCTCCTTATCCGACTGGCGCGTTGCATTTCCTCACTGAAGTCGGGAAAATGGCGGCCATTTCATTGGAATCGACAGAATAGCAAATTATGAGTGTACGTTTAGTGTTAGCGAAATACTAAAACCTGATAAAAACCCTCTCCAGTTGTTTTTTCTTGCCCCTATTGATCTGTACAGATTGTAAAACACTTCGACAGCTTCCCCATCAAAGCAGTCATTGAACTCTTCACAACCCAATCGATCGTTTTTATAGATCAATTTTGGATTATTGATAGATTTTATAGATCAATGTAAAATCATGATTCTTCGAGAAGTATTTCTCACAAGCAAAACTCATGGGATGAGTGCTCTACCCCCGATGGAGTGCGAAAGAAAGAAGGTATCCAGAATGACAATTCTTATAAAAACGTTAAAAATCATGGCGTCAGGTGTTGTTTTCGTTTCAGGTATAACCACCGCCTCCAGAACCGTCTATTTCTTGCCAGAGGCAAAATCAGCAGGTGTCGCAAGCAGCGACAAAAACGCCCTGATGTTTCTCGGGATGGACAGGGATGTAAATCTGAAGGGGATATGCTTCGCGATGACAAAGCAATCCTCATCAATCGTTCCGCTGGTAGATATCACTGCTACAACTGATAACGGCAGATTCACGATGCACGGGTTACGCCCTAATGTCAGTGATACTAAAGAAGTCGCTTGTTCCTTCGGGTCCGAAGCTGGTGATTTCTTGACTGGCATTTCGAAGTCAACAGCCGTTAACGTGAAGCTGGATTTCAATGGCGAGATCCGCAATTACAGTTTCGACACCACAGAGTTCGGAAAAATGTTGACTGCCAATGGGAAAGGCGTGTGGGAAAAAGCAGCTAATGACTACGCTCAGGGAGTACGTGCCCCCGTTTTCTATAGCAGCGGTAGCGAAGCTCCCAAAAACAATGCAGTAACCTCAAACGTCGATACACACAGTTATAAAGCAAGCGATGAGAAACTTAATTCGGTCTGGAAAAGCCTTAGCCCTGAAACCCGAAAACGATTGCTACCTTCTCAAAGAGAATGGATAAAGCACAAATCCGGCTGCAATAATGAACAAAAATGTCTTACTGACATGACGAACAATCGCATTCGTGAACTGGAGTCTGAAAATGGAAAATAATGCACTGACTTTGGTTTTAAAAAACGATTGGGTAGTTTCGTCTTCTGGTAATACCTATACCGGAAAATACACGGTTGGAAGGTTTCACCTGACAGATGCGTTCATCGTTGTGTATATGAAGCTGATACATGGAATTGAAATACCCGATTTATGGGTCAGTAGCAGCTTCACTAACATACCAGATACCGATACCCGAAGGGTTATGTATATGGAAGGCTGCGATATGTTATCGAAAGATACAATTAACGAAATCCGTAATGCAGTGAAGTCCCCGCCTGACAAGCTGAAAATATATCGTAATGGAGAGCGTATTGTTAAGACAGAAGTTATGGAGAAACAAAATGACCTCAAAATTTAAAAAGTCAACGACAATTATTGCCTTCTTCTTCGGACTTTATATATTGAACGGAATAGCAATAACACCCAGCCAAGCCAGAACATCTGAATCAATACATTTCTCGAACGGAGATTCAGCATTTTTACAACAAAACGAACAATCAACAAAATCATCGATAATCGATATACTTCCAAGACTGTATACAACCGAAGAAGTTTATGCACGATTTCAGGAACATGAGTTCAGAGCAACAAATGACTTCAAAAAGTGCCGATTGATGGTTACAGGAAAAATAAAAAAGATTAGCGCAGCCACCTTCAGTAAAAATCCGTTAGTAACGTTACACATCCCTAATTCAAGTGAAGGCTTGAAATTCCTTTTCGAAAACACGGATTATGATAACAATACTGTAGCAGCATTAAACGTGGGCGATACAGTGATTATTGCTGGATGGAATGCACGACTAGGAACATTTGGGGACATTTTTTTAGATGATTCGCAAATCATGACAAAAATGGTTTCAAAGAAGAAGAGGCAAATGCTGGCTTTAAACGGTGGAATTTATGATCGGGAGATTTGTCATAAGTGACGTACTTCAAATGCACGGCACAATCCCATGGAATCACTAATTCAATTGCATTTTCTCGCGCTTACGAAGGTGTTGATAATTATCCGCGTCAGGCAACACGGATAATTGAGTAGTTTCTTAAAGCAAGGCCTGCCCTGCAAAATGACCAATTCCCATAGATAATAGCATAGCCATGGTACTCCAGAACGTGATTCTAATGATCGCCCTGACAGGAGAGGCTTTACTCACAGCCGCAGATATATAGCCAAGGACCGCCAGTGAAAAAAGGGTGGAAAGGATAATAGACAAAAAAACCAGCTTCGGAGGGGAGAGCCATGCAACGATTAAGGGTAACAGCGCACCAGCGGAAAAACTCAGGGCAGAGAAGACAGCTGCCTGTAGGGGCTGTGCAGAATTTGTATCTGTCAGCCCCAGTTCTTCACGCGCATGAGCATCCAAGGCATCTTTGACCATAAGTTGCTCCGCAACCTGCCGTGCAAGCGCTGGATCCAGTCCACGTTGCATATAAAGTGAAGTCAGTTCCCGCACCTCTCCCTGATAATCAATTTCTAGCTCCCTTTTTTCCTGGACAAGTGCTGCATTTTCGGTATCGGCCTGAGATGAGACGGAAACATATTCCCCTGTGGCCATCGACATAGCTCCGGCAACCAATCCTGCAACACCTGCAAGTAAAACACCGGAAGGATTGCTATTTGCAGACGCAACCCCAAGAACAAGGCTCGCTGTCGAAACAATCCCGTCATTTGCCCCCAGTACAGCCGCCCTCAGCCATCCCACTTTTTCGATGCTATGTTGTTCAATATGCATATATTTTTCCCTTTAAATACGCATACTCATCGGAATTACGGATAAATAGAAAATGCATTGACAGATAATAATGCGGTTATAATCAGTATTAGCCAACCATTACAAGGCACCTTACCCATCATAACCCTCAACACTATTCGGTTACGGGATTTTTCCTTTGGCTACGGATAGTGAGGAATATATGCAGCAACCCCATCGCACCATGCACCCAGAAATAGGTTTCAATAAATACAGTCAGAAACTTATGTAAATGCAGAATAGTTTCTGTCAATACAGGTGATGCTCCGGGAATCGTATTGAGAGCGAACCAAAATCCACCACATAGCGCAACACCCAATAGTGCAAGTACACCAAGACCCTGAACCAAAGCAGCAATCCCACCAGCATGAGCTTCAGGAAGACGGAATGACATCAGCATTTTGATATCTTCAATCACCCCCCTAAAATTAAGGGTCAGCCAGGCAAAATAATAACGAAATCCTCGTTGGGTCAACATCCAAACAAGCATTACGACCCCAAGGGCAATAAGTGATAATCCACTGACAATATGGAACCATGTGACGAACCCAGTGAGTGTATAGTCACTAAGCGCATCGCTTTCAGTAAGATTTGAACTAATAATCTGCAATAAAACCAGTACAGCTACGATGATATGCAGCGCTCGGAAAAATGGTGTGTCTCTATGAGGAAGGGCATTACGTAAATTTTCGTTCATAATTTAGCCTCTTTGTAGGGTTAGTTGTCCATATCAATATCATGCCTTTTTATTAACGAAACCTTAACTTCTCAAAACAAATCAGCACTCTTTAATCAGAGAATTGCACTTACACTTATAGATGCAGAAACATATCCCTTCCAGTCATACCAGCACCAGATTTAATTGTGCTCATCGA
The DNA here is from genome assembly GCF_048283985.1 of Enterobacter cloacae complex sp. 6730903. NCBI lineage: Bacteria > Pseudomonadati > Pseudomonadota > Gammaproteobacteria > Enterobacterales > Enterobacteriaceae > Enterobacter > Enterobacter cloacae complex sp. 6730903. The sequence continues at coordinate 64,459 of NZ_JBLVXX010000022.1, forward strand.
TGTTGTGCCTCAAACTTAATGTGACAGATGCATGTTATCACGCAAACTTAAGACATACTTAATCGGAAGATAAATTCAGTAGCGTTAACATCTCATTAAGGTATACCTGATAAAGACCATGATACAAAGTCTCAATAGGGTTGAATTTGACTCTATTGACAACAAAAACACGCACTGTATCATATAGGTATCCATTTAACACTCAAAAGAGAATGCATGATGAATGTTCGTATTTACTGCCGTGCATCTACCGAAGGCCAACATGCTGATCGTGCATTAGTTAGCCTGCGCGAATTTGCGCAAAGCAAAAACTGGCAAGTAGCCGGAGAATACATTGAAAATGCCAGTGGTGCGAAGCTGGAGCGTGTGGAACTGATGCATCTCCTTGAGGAAGCACAACCCGGCGATCTGCTTCTCATCGAATCGATTGACCGTCTCAGTCGTCTTCAACATGAAGAATGGGCTGAACTCAAAGCTACGCTGAACAGTAAAGGACTGGTTATTGTTTCGATGGATTTGCCAACAAGCTGGCAGATGGTTGAAATGTCCGGCAACGACCTTACCAGCGGCATTCTTCGGGCAGTCAATGCTATGCTGATCGATATCCTTGCGACAATGGCACGACAAGATTATGAAACCCGCCGTAAACGCCAGGCACAGGGGATCGAGAGAGCAAAACAGGCAGGTTTGTATACGGGAAAAGAGAAAGATATGGAAGCCCGTGAAGTGGTACGTGAAATGTTGGCACAGAACGTTAAACCAGCTCACATAATGAAAGCTGCTGATATCAGTCGTGCAACGTTCTACCGGATCAAAAAGGAATTGGTAATCTAGTTCAAAATAAGTGTATTAGCTCGAAGTGTCAGTTACCGTAGACAAAGTACAATCAAATCTGACTGTCCGCTCTGAGCAAATAGCAGACTGTTACCATGTGCAACTGAATATTTTGCCACTAACATTACATCCCTATTGCGAACCTGAATCGCCACGGGTTTAACAGACACCTCAGAGTCATTTAAGATGGCTTAAAGAGAGGTGCCCATGAGCGGTAAGCGTTATCCCGAAGAGTTTAAAACTGAAGCAGTCAAACAGGTTGTTGATCGCGGTTATTCTGTTTCCAGCGTTGAAACACGTCTCGATATCACCACCCACAGCCTTTATGCCTGGATAAAGAAGTACGGTCCGGATTCTTCCACTAATAAAGAACAGTCAGATGCTCAGGCCGAGATCCGCCGTCTCCAGAAAGAGCTGAAACGGGTTACCGGTAATGCTGTCAACCTGTTGATGACTATTTTAATCTGTAGTCATTCAATCCTTGTAACATCAGGATGATCCTGGTGTCAGTGAAAATACGGAATCAACACGTTGGTATCATTACCCACCTGTGAACTGACGTCGGCATTTTGAATCTCACTTCGGCGTGCCCCCTCCGAATGGCGCAAAACATTTCGTGGTATGGCATGATAGCACCCGAAGAGAGTCAATTCAGGGTGGTAAATGTGAAACCAGTAACGCTATACGATGTCGCAGAGTATGCCGGTGTCTCTTATCAGACCGTTTCCCGCGTGGTGAACCAGGCCAGCCACGTCTCTGCGAAAACGCGGGAAAAGGTGGAAGCGGCGATGGCGCAGCTGAACTACATTCCCAACCGCGTGGCACAACAACTGGCGGGCAAACAGTCGTTGCTGATTGGCGTTGCTACCTCCAGTCTGGCCCTGCACGCGCCGTCGCAAATTGTCGCGGCGATTAAATCTCGCGCCGATCAACTGGGTGCCAGCGTGGTGGTGTCGATGGTAGAACGAAGCAGCGTCGAAGCCTGTAAAGCGGCGGTACATAACCTTCTCGCGCAACGCGTCAGTGGTCTGATCATTAACTATCCGCTGGATGACGAGGATGCCATTGCTGTGGAAGCTGCCTGCGCTAATGTTCCGGCCCTATTTCTTGATGTCTCTGACCAGACTCCCATCAACAGTATTATTTTTTCCCATGAAGACGGTACGCGACTGGGCGTGGAGCATCTGATCGCATTGGGTCACCAGCAAATCGCGTTGTTAGCCGGTCCATTAAGTTCTGTCTCGGCGCGTCTGCGTCTGGCGGACTGGCATAAATATCTCACACGCAATCAAATTCATCCGATAGCGGAACGGGAAGGCGACTGGAGTGCCATGTCCGGTTTTCAACAAACTATGCAAATGCTGAATGAGGGCATCGTTCCCACTGCGATGCTGGTTGCCAACGATCAGATGGCGCTGGGCGCAATGCGCGCTATTACCGAGTCCGGGCTGCGCGTTGGTGCGGATATCTCGGTAGTGGGATACGACGATACCGAAGACAGCTCGTGTTATATCCCGCCGTTAACCACCATCAAACAGGATTTTCGCCTGCTGGGGAAAACTAGCGTGGACCGCTTGCTGAAACTCTCTCAGGGCCAGGCGGTGAAGAGCAATCAGCTGTTGCCCGTCTCACTGGTGAAAAGAAAAACCACCCTACCGCCCAATACGCAAACTACCTCTCCCCGCACGTTGGCAGATTCCTTAATGCAGCTGGCACGACAAGTTTCCCGACTTGAAAGCGGGCAGTGAGCGCAACGCAATTAATGTGAGTCAGCTCACTCATTAGGCACCCCAGGCTTTACACTCTATGTGTCCGGCTCGTATGTTATGCGAAAATGTGAGCGGATAACATTTCACGCAGGATACAACTATGACAATGATTACGGATTCACTGGCCGTCGTATTACAACGTCGTGACTGGGAAAACCCTGGCGTTACCCAACTTAATCGCCTTGCGGCACATCCCCCTTTCGCCAGCTGGCGTAATAGCGAAGAGGCTCGCACCGATCGCCCTTCCCAAGAGTCGCGCAGCCTGAATGGTGAATGGCGCTTTGCCTGGTTTCCGGCACCAGAAGCGGTACCAGAAAGCTGGCTGGAGCGCGATCTTCCTGACGCCGATACTGTCATCGTCCCCTCAAACTGGCAGATGCACGGTTACGATGCGCCTATCTACACCAACGTGACCTATCCCATTGCGGTCAATCCGCCGTATGTTCCCACGGAGAATCCGACAGGTTGTTACTCGCTCACATTTAATATTGATGAAAGCTGGCTACAGGAAGGCCAGACGCGAATTATTTTTGATGGTGTTAACTCGGCGTTTCATTTGTGGTGCAACGGGCGCTGGGTCGGTTACGGACAGGACAGTCGTTTGCCGTCTGAATTTGACCTGAGCGCATTTTTACACGCCGGAGAAAACCGCCTCGCGGTGATGGTGCTGCGCTGGAGTGACGGCAGTTATCTGGAAGATCAGGATATGTGGCGGATGAGCGGCATTTTCCGTGACGTCTCGTTGCTGCATAAACCGAGCACGCAAATCAGCGATTTCCATGTAGCCACTCACTTTAATGATGATTTCAGCCGCGCTGTACTGGAGGCAGACGTTCAGATGTACGGCGAGCTGCGCGATGAGCTGCGGGTGACGGTTTCTTTGTGGCAGGGTGAAACGCAGGTCGCCAGCGGCACCGCGCCTTTCGGCGGTGAAATTATCGATGAGCGTGGTGGTTATGCCGATCACGTCACCCTACGTCTGAACGTCGAAAATCCGAAACTGTGGAGCGCCGAAATCCCGAATCTCTATCGTGCGGTGGTTGAACTGCACACCGCCGACGGCACGCTGATTGAAGCAGAAGCCTGCGATGTCGGTTTCCGCGAGGTGCGGATTGAAAATGGTCTGCTGCTGCTGAACGGCAAGCCGTTGCTGATTCGCGGCGTTAACCGTCACGAGCATCATCCTCTGCATGGTCAGGTCATGGATGAGCAGACGATGGTGCAGGATATCCTGCTGATGAAGCAGAACAACTTTAACGCCGTGCGCTGTTCGCATTATCCGAACCATCCGCTGTGGTACACGCTGTGCGACCACTACGGCCTGTATGTGGTGGATGAAGCCAACATTGAAACCCACGGCATGGTGCCAATGAATCGTCTGACCGATGATCCGCGCTGGCTACCCGCGATGAGCGAACGCGTAACGCGAATGGTGCAGCGCGATCGTAATCACCCGAGTGTGATCATCTGGTCGCTGGGGAATGAATCAGGCCACGGCGCTAATCACGACGCACTCTATCGCTGGATCAAATCTGTCGATCCTTCCCGCCCGGTACAGTATGAAGGCGGCGGAGCCGACACCTTCGCAACCGATATTATTTGCCCGATGTACGCGCGCGTGGATGAAGACCAGCCCTTCCCGGCTGTGCCGAAATGGTCCATCAAAAAATGGCTTTCGTTGCCTGGAGAGACGCGCCCGCTGATCCTTTGCGAATACGCCCACGCGATGGGTAACAGTCTTGGCGGCTTCGCTAAATACTGGCAGGCGTTTCGTCAGTACCCCCGTTTACAGGGCGGCTTCGTCTGGGACTGGGTGGATCAGTCGCTGATTAAATATGATGAAAATGGCAATCCGTGGTCGGCTTACGGCGGTGATTTTGGCGATACGCCGAATGATCGCCAGTTCTGCATGAACGGTCTGGTCTTTGCCGACCGCACGCCGCATCCGGCGCTGACGGAAGCAAAACACCAGCAGCAGTTTTTCCAGTTCAGTTTATCCGGGCGAACCATCGAAGTGACCAGCGAATACCTGTTCCGTCATAGCGATAACGAGCTCCTGCACTGGATGGTGGCGCTGGATGGCAAGCCGCTGGCAAGCGGTGAAGTGCCTCTGGATGTCGCTCCACAAGGTAAACAGTTGATTGAACTGCCTGGACTACCGCAGCCGAAGAGCGCCGGACAACTCTGGCTAACGGTTCACGTAGTGCAACCGAACGCGACCACATGGTCAGCAGCCGGACACATCAGCGCCTGGCAGCAGTGGCGTCTGGCGGAAAACCTCAGCGTGACACTCCCCTCCGCGCCCCACGCCATCCCGCAACTGACCACCAGCGAAACGGATTTTTGCATCGAGCTGGATAATAAGCGTTGGCAATTTAACCGCCAGTCAGGCTTTCTTTCACAGATGTGGATTGGCGATAAAAAACAACTGCTGACGCCGCTGCGCGATCAGTTCACCCGCGCACCGCTGGATAACGACATTGGCGTAAGTGAAGCGACCCGCATTGACCCTAACGCCTGGGTCGAACGCTGGAAGGCGGCGGGCCATTACCAGGCCGAAGCAGCGTTGTTGCAGTGCACGGCAGATACGCTTGCCGACGCGGTGCTGATTACCACGGTCCACGCGTGGCAGCATCAGGGGAAAACCTTATTTATCAGCCGGAAAACCTACCGGATTGATGGAAGTGGTCAAATGGCGATTACCGTTGATGTTGAAGTGGCGAGCAATACGCCACATCCGGCGCGGATTGGCCTGACCTGCCAGCTGGCGCAGGTAGCAGAGCGGGTAAACTGGCTCGGATTAGGGCCGCAAGAAAACTATCCCGACCGCCTTACTGCGGCCTGTTTTGACCGCTGGGATCTGCCATTGTCAGACATGTATACCCCGTACGTCTTCCCGAGCGAAAACGGTCTGCGCTGCGGGACGCGCGAATTGAATTATGGCCCACACCAGTGGCGCGGCGACTTCCAGTTCAACATCAGCCGCTACAGTCAACAGCAACTGATGGAAACCAGCCATCGCCATCTGCTGCACGCGGAAGAAGGCACATGGCTGAATATCGACGGTTTCCATATGGGGATTGGTGGCGACGACTCCTGGAGCCCGTCAGTGTCGGCGGAATTCCAGCTTAGCGCCGGTAGCTACCATTACCAGTTGCTCTGGTGTCAAAAATAATAATAACCGGGCAGGCCATGTCTGCCCGTATTTCGCGTAAGGAAATCCATTATGTACTATTTAAAAAACACAAACTTTTGGATGTTCGGTTTATTCTTTTTCTTTTACTTTTTTATCATGGGAGCCTACTTCCCGTTTTTCCCGATTTGGCTACATGACATCAACCATATCAGCAAAAGTGATACGGGTATTATTTTTGCCGCTATTTCTCTGTTCTCGCTATTATTCCAACCGCTGTTTGGTCTGCTTTCTGACAAACTCGGGCTGCGCAAATACCTGCTGTGGATTATTACCGGCATGTTAGTGATGTTTGCGCCGTTCTTTATTTTTATCTTCGGGCCACTGTTACAATACAACATTTTAGTAGGATCGATTGTTGGTGGTATTTATCTAGGCTTTTGTTTTAACGCCGGTGCGCCAGCAGTAGAGGCATTTATCGAGAAAGTCAGCCGTCGCAGTAATTTCGAATTTGGTCGCGCGCGGATGTTTGGCTGTGTTGGCTGGGCGCTGTGTGCCTCGATTGTCGGCATCATGTTCACCATCAATAATCAGTTTGTTTTCTGGCTGGGTTCTGGCTGTGCATTCATCCTCGCCGTTTTACTCTTTTTCGCCAAAACGGATGCGCCCTCTTCTGCCACGGTTGCCAATGCGGTAGGTGCCAACCATTCGGCATTTAGCCTTAAGCTGGCGCTGGAACTGTTCAGACAGCCAAAACTGTGGTTTTTGTCACTGTATGTTATTGGCGTTTCCTGCACCTACGATGTTTTTGACCAACAGTTTGCTAATTTCTTTACTTCGTTCTTTGCTACCGGTGAACAGGGTACGCGGGTATTTGGCTACGTAACGACAATGGGCGAATTACTTAACGCCTCGATTATGTTTTTTGCGCCACTGATCATTAATCGCATCGGTGGGAAAAACGCCCTGCTGCTGGCTGGCACTATTATGTCAGTACGTATTATTGGCTCATCGTTCGCTACCTCAGCACTGGAAGTGGTTATTCTGAAAACGCTGCATATGTTTGAAGTACCGTTCCTGCTGGTGGGCTGCTTTAAATATATTACCAGCCAGTTTGAAGTGCGTTTTTCAGCGACGATTTATCTGGTCTGTTTCTGCTTCTTTAAGCAACTGGCGATGATTTTTATGTCTATTCTGGCGGGCAATATGTATGAAAGCATCGGTTTCCAGGGCGCTTACCTGGTGCTGGGTCTGGTGGCGCTGGGCTTCACCTTAATTTCCGTGTTCACGCTTAGCGGCCCCGGCCCACTTTCCCTGCTGCGTCGCCAGGTGAATGAAGTCGCTTAAGAAATTAATGTCGGATACGGCGCGAGCGCCTTATCCGACCAACTTATCAGGACGGAATGTTAAAAATGAACATGTCGATGACAGAAAAAATAAAAGCAGGCAAGCTATTTACCGATATGTGCGAAGGCTTACCTGAAAAAAGACTTCGTGGGAAAACATTAATGTATGAGTTCAATCACTCGCATCCATCAGAAGTTGAAAAAAGGGTAATGACTCCAACTTATTGATAGTGTTTTATGTTCAGATAATGCCCGATGACTTTGTCATGCAGCTCCACCGATTTTGAGAGCGACAGCGACTTCCGTCCCAGCCTTGCCAGATGTTGTCTCAGATTCAGGTTATGTCGCTCAATGCGCTGAGTGTAACGCTTGCTGATAACGTGCAGCTTTCCCTTCAGGCGGGGTTCATACAGCGGCCAGCCATCCGTCATCCATACCACGACCTCAAAGGCCGACAGCAGGCTCAGAAGACGCTCCAGTGTGGCCAGAGTGCGTTCACCGAAGACGTGCGCCACAACCGTCCTCCGTACCCCAGCTTCGGCTTCGCGGAGAATACTGATGATCTGTTCGTCGGAAAAACGCTTCTTCATGGGGATGTTCTCATGTGGCTTATGAAGACATTACTAACATCGGGGTGTACTAATCAACGGGGAGCAGGTCACATCAACTGGATTACCTGCTTCCAGTCGGTTTGTACACCAGCTTTAAGGGTCCCAAGATTAAGAATAGCAGTTCGAAGACTTTCGCATTTATCTAACGGAATAGGTTCACCATTCTGTTTACCTGTTTTCAGCCAGCTAACTAAGGATACGAAGTCAGCTTTAGCCGTCGCAACAAGTCCATTGATAACACGCTGCCTCGCTTCAAGCGTAAAGTGATTCGTTTTCGGCACTGGCAGACGATCATTTTTGTGCGCTATTGGTCTCTTCATAACGGATATCTCAGCTTGGCTCCATCAACGATAAATCCCATCTGGGTTCCTCACAGCCCCCTATCCTCTTACATATCATATTTTAAGATAGTGATACCCGCTGCACCTTCAAAATATTGTTATATTTTGATCGCACAGATGGTTGTTCAACCTCCGCTTCTGTCACAGGGCGGAAGTGTCAAAATGGGAGAGGATCTGTGCCAAAGCTGTGTCAGGCCAAATCTAATATTTTATCTTCGATTCTGACCGGACAATTAACATTGAACAAAACGTTCTAAGGGTTGCGAAAATCGTTTCAAACGCTGAAGTTATATCCTGAATGGCGAGCGAAGCGAGTTCCGACAAGCGAAGCGAAGACGGATAGTTAGCGTTGATTAAAAAACATACGGAAATGTACTGTTTTTTCTA
>NZ_JBLVXX010000228.1:0-273 GCF_048283985.1 Enterobacter cloacae complex sp. 6730903
ATCTTATGTTCTGGCGTTGCAATTTTAACCACGATCGGCATTGTAATGTCGATGTTTGGTGAGGCAATGCACTTCTTCCATTTTGTAAGTCCAATCGACTTTTTCTTTGGTACAGAATGGAACCCCGGCTTTAGTACTTCAGGTAATGCAGAAGGTAGTTATGGTTTATTACCATTACTATGGGGCACGCTCATGGTCAGTGGTATTGGCTTATTAGTTGCTGTACCTGTTGGATTTATGATTGCTATTTATTTAGCTGAGTATGATTCGCCG
>NZ_JBLVXX010000229.1:0-272 GCF_048283985.1 Enterobacter cloacae complex sp. 6730903
GTCTATGAAAGAACAAAACTTAAAATTACAAATTAGAATTCTTTTAGAGCAAAATATTGCATTTGGTCCGGGTAAGGCGGACTTACTTGAAGCAATTGCGAGAACTGGTTCAATCTCACAAGCTGCAAAATCTATGAATATGAGCTACCGCCGTGCATGGCAGTTGGTCGACACCATGAATCAGTGCTTTGAAACAGCTTTAGTGGAAACACAAACGGGCGGAACACATGGTGGTGGGGCAGCCGTTACAGCTTTGGGCCAGAAAGTCTTAC
>NZ_JBLVXX010000230.1:0-271 GCF_048283985.1 Enterobacter cloacae complex sp. 6730903
TCTTTAAACATGTGTTTTACAGCTATTTTGACCACAACTTCACGACTATTTAATGTTTGGGCATGGTCGCCATAGGTACTTTCAATACCTAAAATTTCAACAGACTTTTCACTAAATGGCGGCACTGAGCGCATTGCTAAAACACGTTCGCACTTAGTCAAAATCGCATCAGCAATGACTTGTGCTTTTTGTGGTGCCTCACGTCCTGCAATGAGGAAACTCACTAAAACCCGATATCCATCTGGGTAAGTCGCGCTGACTTTATATTGTG
>NZ_JBLVXX010000231.1:0-271 GCF_048283985.1 Enterobacter cloacae complex sp. 6730903
TATAAGTTGTGGTCAATCGTGCAAACGGTTCATCAGCCGCATATTTGGTCACTAGATTTACCGTTCCACCCACCGATCCTGCTGGCGGCATCCCATTTAACAAAGCGGAAGGACCTTTCAACACCTCAACGCGACTAAACATTTCCGGAGAAGTTCGATAAAATGGTGTGATACCGAAAAGTCCGTTCATTGACATATCATTCGTGCTCGAAGCATATCCACGAATATAATAGTTTTCACTCCAACCACCACTTGCACCGTTGGTATATAT
>NZ_JBLVXX010000232.1:0-270 GCF_048283985.1 Enterobacter cloacae complex sp. 6730903
GTTGCGCAGCGTCCTGCCGTTGGCCGCAAAGAAAGCCGCATCGTCGGCGATGAGGCTTTCGATAGTCGGCGCAACATGGGGGAGCGTCGGGGAAACGAGGATTTCGTCAGCGGCTATCGAGCGGGCCATCTCGGCGATCATGCGCCGGCGGACCTGAAGAATGTGGATGTAGTCGGGCGCGGTGATCTTCTCGCCGGTCAACGAGCGGGAGACGACGCGCTGATCCATTCCGGCCGCATCCTCGCCGTGTAGCCGTTCGCGATGCAGCGC
>NZ_JBLVXX010000233.1:0-270 GCF_048283985.1 Enterobacter cloacae complex sp. 6730903
ACAGACTTCACTTCTTTCGGGTTCTTCGCTCCTTTGTCTGGCAAATAGATATTGATACGACTATCATCGCTCGGATCCGTGTATTCATAGATCAGTCCATCGTAGTCATCCATCACGCCAAAGGTAAGGTCATGCTTGTAACTATCCGGAATGATATTCCGGAAGTTAAACAGCATTACCGAGTTATCAGTTGGCCGTTCAAAATAAAGCTTGAGCTTATTGTTTTGCCGATATGCGGTACAAAACACCGCATCACAAAGGTTAGTGGCC
>NZ_JBLVXX010000234.1:0-270 GCF_048283985.1 Enterobacter cloacae complex sp. 6730903
CCTGCCCGAACTGAACTAAAGCAGCATCAGCAGCTTCTGCACTTGCACCACTAATTGCTACAGCTTTAGAAACTGTTTCAGTTAAACGTGCTGTGTCATCCATTGTGAGGTTTAAAGTTTTGGCATTATCACTAAAACGCTGGTAGACCTGTAGAACAGAATCCCATGCTGAATAGGTTTTTTGAGCAATTCGGAAAGTGTCTTCCGTAGCTTTATTTAGTTCAACTTGATTATTAGTGACCAACTTAAGGCGGTTTTGTAGTCCAGTAT
>NZ_JBLVXX010000235.1:0-270 GCF_048283985.1 Enterobacter cloacae complex sp. 6730903
CTTTAAACGAGGTAAAGATTATGTTTTTTCATCTCAGCCATAACTATATGCTTGGTGTTGGAATCTTAATCTTTGCCTTTATTTTCTTTTATACGCCTATGGTTTACGCCTTTTTTAAAATCCGTAAACAACAGCGTAAGCAAAATAAGTTGTAGGGATAATGGACCAAAGGCCCAAAATTTGGTCATACATCAATAAAACTTAATTTTGTTTACACATTATGAGCGTATAGTAGTGACATCTTCGTTTAGAGATGTCGAACATAGATAT
>NZ_JBLVXX010000236.1:0-268 GCF_048283985.1 Enterobacter cloacae complex sp. 6730903
GAGGAATACTTACATCATCTTGGTATATGAATCGGCCGGATTACATCACATATAAGCCTCCACCCCGCCTGACACCACACTTTGACCATAGCACCACGCGCCTAACTCGATATACAGCCCACCATCAAGCCTCTTATCACATAAAAAATGACCTATAGTAAGATGGTTAGTGACCAAAACTGATATGGATAAAAGGAGCTGCCTTTGAAAAAGTTTTTTGTTTCAGTGTTCGCAGCGGCAGTTGCGCTTTCAGCCCACACCGGCTGCA
>NZ_JBLVXX010000237.1:0-265 GCF_048283985.1 Enterobacter cloacae complex sp. 6730903
ATTAGTTACGTTTTAGATCAACGTAATAAACATCGCATGCTAACCACACAAAATGGAACAAACTATGAGGTGGTTGGAATTGTCCAGATTGGACTAGCATACTTATTTGTAAGAGATAGAAACCTCAACTCAATTGAGAAAGTACGTGGGACTAAGTTTGCTATTTTGCAATATGACGCAGCCCAGAAAATTATGGTTGAAAGTGTAGGTGCCCAGCCTATTCCTTCTGAGATTACCGATTTTGTGAAAAAGTTTAATAGTGGCC
>NZ_JBLVXX010000023.1:0-72035 GCF_048283985.1 Enterobacter cloacae complex sp. 6730903
CCCCTATATTGTTAGATGAATCATCTGATATTTATATAATTTGCAGTATAATATATAAAAATTCAGAAGGGAGGATTATGATTGTTTCATCGCGAATGGATACGCTGAATTAAACGAGGGTAAGGACAGGCAATGCGGTGCAGATAACGAAGGATATGAAACATGCTGATAATGAATGATACATTTGAAAAGAAATTCTCTTACAACTGTGAAATGGATGTTACGCCTTTCCTTCAGCCTGTTATTAATACTTATGATAACTGTATCGTGGGAGCAGAGATCCTATGCAGAGTTAAAACAAAAAAAGGATACATCCTGAATCAGCTGCATATTGAAGAGCTTGAGGTACCAGAACGTGCAGATTATTATGCCAGGGAGCTTTTGTTAAAAACAGCGGAACTCTTAAGGGAAAATGATGGTTTAAGCGAAATCCCATCGGGTTTTGTTTTTTCTCTGAACATCACCAGTGGTCAGATAAAGTCTCAAACTATCAGGAATGCAGTGGCGAGGTTTAAGAGTTATTTCACAACAGAGATAGTGATCCTGCTGGAGATAGTGGAGAGGAATATAACTGAAGCGACCAGCGATATTCTGAATGCAATCGCATTATATGATTCTATCGGAGTAAAGTTTGCAATTGATGATGCAGGAATAAACTCTGCTGCAATGAGGTTTTTTGGTGTCAATAATGTTTCTATTTTAAAACTGGATCGTACAGTTACTCAGATAAAAGAGAACTCTGATTTGGTATACCGGAAGTTAATTGATGGCATCGTAAAAGTGTCTTCTCTGTGCAGGCTACATATTGTTGCGGAAGGGGTGGAGAACCATTATCAAAAAGAGGCTCTGGAAGAGGCTGGCATCATATATATGCAAGGGTATTTCTTTTCACGACCTTTGCCTGTAATTGCTTTTTGTGATTTTATGAAACACTACCGCTGACAGGGCCAATTCCATGACATTAAAAAAAACAGTTATCATCCTGTCCGATGATTATTATTATCTAAATGGGCTGGATGCTTTGTTAAAAAATGTAAAGCACCTGGATCTATGCTGTCATTATGTATATCAAAATCAGCAGGAATGCTTTTTTGATGGCGTCGCTTTTGATATCCATAATGATAAAAGCATCATTATTCTGGCGGTTGATGATTTAAATGTGATCAGACAATTTGCTGCATATTTTAGCACCAATGTCATCTATTCACTGAGAACCATCGGCAAAAGAGAGATGATCCTTTCTTACAAGGGCGCGCTGGTAATAAACAGAAGCCTTTCGATATGGCGGATGTTAGAAATGATTAAAAAATACGGGAGGAATTGTTGTATGACAAGCATATCACTCACCACAAAAGAAGAACAGGTGATTTTTAACTACTTCAATTTGACGGGATGCCAGTTTAAGGATTTTAGATATAAATCCGGGATTAAAAAAATCAGTTATTACAAGCGCTCCGCGTATCAAAAGATAATGGTTAATGGTGATGGTGAAGCACATTTTGTAGTAAGGGCACTAAATCAAATTAGTGCAGGGAAGGTGTAGCCACTGATAATTCTTTAAAAAATATCTCATTAAACAGATGTTGTAGTTAGTACTGCGAATGTTCATAACTCATGCTGCATGTTTTTTGTAGTGCCTGGTGATATTCACCTTTTAAGTAAACGGTTTGATAAGGATGTTTTCACAAAGCCTTATTACAACCCTATCGTGTATAAATATGTTCTAAGGATATAGACATGAAAAAAAGTGCTATTGCGTTAACGCTGTTTGCTGTTCTGGGTGTAACTGTAAGTCCTGCGAATGCTGCATCTACAGGGACCATTACTTTCAATGGTGAACTGACGGCCACTACCTGTGATGCAGTAGTTGATAACCAGGCTGCGGATGCAACGGTTGTTCTGCCAACAGTCGGGACCAATCAGCTGGCGAATCCGGGTGAAACTGCGGGGCGTACGGGCTTCAATATCGCCCTGACTAACTGCCAGGGTACTCTCAAAAGCGCCTCCGCGTTCTTTGAAGCGGGTCCTACAGTGGATTTAGCCAGCGGACATCTTCTGAATAAGAGCGGCACGGCAACGAACGTCAGCCTGCAACTGCGTGATGAATCCTCTGCGACTGGAGATGTCATCGTGGCGGGTAATGGAAATCAGGCTGCCAACACAACCTATCAGAATGTTTCATCTGGCAGTGCAAATCTGCCTTATTCGGTTGAGTATTTTGCTGATGCTGCTACCACTGCCGGGACAGTTATCAGCCAGGTGGTTTACTCCATTCAGTACATGTAATTCAACGTACTTCATTTATCATGGGGGCTTCGGCCCCCTTTCAGAGAGAGGGTGGATTTATGCCTGTGCAGCGGAAGCATAACTTTTTTTTTATTCAGACATTGACCTCACTATTCATGCTTTTTCTGGTGCTGCTTAGCGCGCCCGTAAAAGCCAGTATCGTTATTACCGGTACCCGGGTGATTTACTCTCAGGGCGAGCGCTCTGTCAGTGTGAAACTTAATAATAATGGTAAATCCCCCGTACTTATTCAGAGCTGGGTGGATGATGGTGTTATGAGCAAATCACCGGATACCAGCACAGCCCCCTTTATTGTGACGCCACCGATAAACCGTGTTGATCCCGGAAAAGGTCAGACTCTACAAATCACTTTTACCGGAAAAAAACTGCCTTCAGATAAAGAGTCTGTCTTCTGGCTTAATGTGCTTGAAGTACCAGCCCGCAACAGTTCAAAAAAAGATGATAACTTTTTACAAATTGCTTTTCGTACACGGATAAAACTTTTTTATCGGCCACAGGCGCTTCAGGGAAAATCCATAGAAGCGCCGGATAATCTCGAATGGAAAACCGTAGACGGGAAATTACTGGCGGCGAATAAAACGCCCTGGTATGTATCTGTTTCTGGCGTCAGTGCAAATGGAAAAAAGACAGCAGGGAAAATGATAGCACCTTTTAATGCTGAGTCGTTTCCGTTGCGGGTAAGTCATGGCCAAATGATTCACTTTGACGTCGTCAATGATTATGGAGCAGTCACTGAAAAATCTGCTGAAGTTAAATAAAACGTCTGTTTGACAGGGAATATAACGTGAAAAATCATAATAAATATTTCCGCAAGAGCTTTCTTGCAGCAGCTGTTGCAGGTTTTTGCAGTATATCGCATTCATCTTACGCGGAGCGTACAGAAGCACTACACGAGGATCATCAGTCAGAAGTGACTCAAGACCTGGGGGCCGGGGACGTTGAATTTATCAGTGATGTGCTGATGTTACAAAATAATCAGCCTGTCGATATCAGCCGCTTTTCAAAGCGAGGGTTTCTTTTGCCCGGTAAATATTATGCTTCCATTCGGGTAAATGGTAGTGAAGTAGGGAATGAAAATATCGAGATTAAAACCCGGGCGGATAACTCTGGTTATGTCTGTATTACGCCGGAATTACTGAAAGTGATCCCTCTTGCCTGGGAAAGAGTGAATGAGACCGACACAGTGCGACTACCAAATTCTGATGGCTGCACTGAGATCTTATCTGGCATTCCGAATGCCAGGGTCGAATTCGATGCGGGAGAGCAAGTACTGGATATTACGTTGCCGCAAAAATATGTCCATCGCTCTGCGCGTGGTTTCGTAAATCCGGAGCTCTGGGATAGCGGTATACCAGCAGCATTTCTCAGCTATGGCCTCAACGCCTGGACAAGTCAGTCCAGTCATTACAATTATAAATCGTTGTTTGCCTCGCTGAATACCGGTTTCAATCTTGGCGCATGGTATTTCCGTCATAATGGCTCCTATTCCTGGTCAGAAGACGAGACTAAGAATTATCAGTCTCTGAACACGTATGCTCAGCGGGATATTCCGTTTATCAAAGGCCGCTTACTTGTCGGCCAGTCTAATACCACAGGCAGGGTTTTTGACTCACTGCCATTTTCCGGTATGCAAATTGCCAGCGATGAGCGTATGTATCCGGCTTCGCTGCGGGGCTATGCGCCTGAAATCAGAGGGATAGCCAGAACGAATGCCAAAGTCACTGTACGCCAGAATAACGCCATCATTTATGAGACAACAGTGTCCCCGGGTGAATTCCTCATTAATGATCTTTATCCGACGGGGTTTGGTGGCGATCTGGCCGTGACCGTCCGGGAGGCAGATGGGAGTGAGCATTATTTTCTGGTCCCGTATACGGCAATGCCCCAGTTGATTAGGCCGGGGTCGTACCGCTATTCCTTTACCGCGGGTAAATTACGCCAGCTTAACCTTACCGACAAACCCGAGTTTTATGAGGCAACCTGGCAGCACGGCCTGTCAAATTACCTGACGGGCTATACTGGCTGGCAACAAAGTGACGGTTATTATGCCGCTCAGGCCGGTATGGCATTAGGAACGCAGGCCGGGGCGATTTCTCTGGATATCACCCAGTCGCATGTTTCTTTCGCGGGTAACCCGAACGGTCAGGAATATAGCCATAAAACGTCATCCGGCCAGAGCTACAGACTCAGCTATTCAAAATTTATCCCCCGGACGGGCACCAATCTGACGCTGGCAACCTATCGTTTTTCAACTCAGGGCTATTACGATCTGGCAACAGCCATGATGACAAAAGATCTGCTGGCGCGTGGTTACGGTGAACAGCATCTGAAACGTTCTAAAAGTCGCTATACCCTGACTGCCAGCCAGTCTCTTCCAGCAGGTCTGGGACAGTTCTATACAAGTGCGTCATTACAGAATTACTGGAACAGTAAGGATACCGATAAACAATTCCAGCTCGGTTACAGTAATAGCTGGAATTCAGTCACTTACGGATTGAATGTCAACCGGACATACACCTGGTACGGCAAAAGCGATACCAGCTGGCTTCTGTCTCTCAGCTTTCCTCTGGGGACTGCCGGAGATACACACGTTCCATCCGCGCGTCTGGAAACCGGGCGCAACACTGATGGTTCATGGTCTGAGGCGGCCTCCCTGTCCGGAACTGCCGGCGAAGGCAACCAGTACAGCTATGGGGTAACAGCCCGCAACACCAGCGGCGCAACCGGCAGCAGTCTGTATGTTAACGGGCAGTGGCGGACACCGTATACGTACCTTAATGGCAGCAGCAGCGTTGGCAACCACTACCAGAGCCAGTCATTTGGTGCGAATGGGTCTGTGATCCTGCATTCCGGTGGCGTAACGTTCAGCCCTTACACCTCAGATACCTGGGCGCTAATCGAAGCCAGAGGAGCCGAAGGCGCCAGGGTTTCCACTTACCCTGGTATCCGCATTGATAATGCCGGGTATGCAGCGGTGCCTTATCTGAATGCGTATGAACTGAATGAAGTGGCCATCGATCCAAAGGATGCGACGAACAATGTCGGTTTTGATAGCACATCACGAAAGGTGGCCCCTTACGCCGGTGCAATTGTGAAGGTTAAATATAATACGCAAACAGGTGTCCCCGTACTGATTTCTGCCCGATGGAAAGGAGAACCAGTCCCCTTCGGCGCTGATCTCAGCAATGAGAAAGGTAATTATATTGCGACCGTCGGCCAGGCCGGGCAGACATTTGTTCGTCTTGAGCCTGGAACCCATATTCTCAAAATGAAGGCCGGTAATCAGGGTGAGTGCAAAATGAAAGTCATCGTTACCGAAGATGATTCAGCAATTAATATGAAGAAAGAGGCTCTGGAATGTTACTGAATTCGGTATTATTTCTGTTACGCAGTAGCATGAAAATGTTACTTTTAATTTCATTATTCATTATGATGAAATTTCCTTCTCTGGTGTATGCTGCTCCCGTTTGCGACAATACTAATATTGGAGCCAGGGAGGTAGTATTGCCTGTTAATATAAGTAGTCTTTCACCTGGAGTTGACCTGTCAACGACGACATCATTATTATCAATAAGTGTATTTGGTTCGTCTTTTTTAGGAGTCAGTGGTTCAAATCCATTTAATTGTCACTCGACAAACGGGGATTTTGATAACTATGAAATGTATGTTTTCATTGAGCCATTAAGTGCATATGGTAACTCGTATGTATTTACCATAGGGTATCCAGTCTACAGTGTCATTGCAACGAATGCTCCGGCATTAGGGGTAGGATTCAACTCTGCTGTTACCGTACCTGGTATGTCTGTTCCGGCTTATCTTTTAAGCTCATGGCGGCAGGATAATTCAGGTGGTCTAGGTTATTCAGTACAAGATTCTTCTGGTTATATTCATATTTCACTGGCTAACGCGTCTCTCTTACAGCCTGGTGTTGTAATGGGTAGTGCGCTGCCTGTTTTTGGAATATATGGCATCATCTATAAGAATGATGGTACACCCTATGACGGGAAAAAAATATCTATGGGAACAGTCCATTTTAGCGGAGCACTGGACATCATTCCGTTTACTTGTCAGACCCCCGATGTCATTGTGCCAATGGGAAAATATAAAACGACTGATTTCACCGGTGTGGGAAGCACCAGTCCGTGGGTGGATTTCAATATAGAGTTAAATAACTGCCCGGGGAATTACCCCGGGTATAGAAATGGACTCGTTAAAAATAATATTAGTATATTGATAAATTCCGTTTATGGTAATCCGACCCCTGAATCATTCAGTCTTAAATCAGGTACAGGCAGTGCAACAGGTATAGATATGCAGGTCAGAAAGCAAAATGATACCAGCATGATATCAATGGGAACAGGTTTTGACCCTCTGGGCCCCGTAACGGGAAATACAGGAGTTACGCAATTACGCATCCCTCTACAAGCCAGATATATTCAGTCTGGCGGACAGGTGACTCCAGGGTTGGCAGAATCGGCGCTGACTTTCACAATAGATTATTATTAGTGTGGCAAATAATAAATATGCATCTCAATCATTGAAAAAGAAGAGTCGATATGACCAGACAGGAATGGCTTTTACAGCTCAGACGGTGTACCTCGAAAGATACGTTAGAAAAAATTATAGATAAAAATACCTACTCTCTTTCCATTGATGAAATGGAAATATTTAATTCTGCGGTCGATCATCGACTGGCCGAGCTGACTATGGGGAAACTCTACGACAAGGTACCACCGGAAGTCTGGAAATTCGTGAAGTAAGAAGACGAGACGTCAGGTTTATGGCCGGTTATCCGCGATTTGCTGCGATCCTGTCGAGTACCCGGCCCACTCGCGGAGCTGGCAGATTCAGATCGATTTCAATCGACAACGCCTCATGGTTAAAGCCATCAACGACATTTAACGTACGAAAATGACGACCACAGACCAAAGCATTATCCATAAATCGACAGACCAGCTCTGATTCAGCGCTTCCGCCGTATTGTCTCTTCACATCTCCTTCGTGTTTGTCTGGTGTTGTGGCACACTATCACCATAACTAACTTTTAGTAAGTACGTACAAAAAGGTAAGTATGAAAGCAACAATACCGACGCTCAGCGAGCAAATGCGCGATGGCAACCTCTTTGCGGAACAGTGCCCGTCACGGGTGGTGCTCAAACACGTTACCAGCCGCTGGGGCGTGCTGATCCTGGTGGCGTTACGTCAGGGGACGCATCGCTTCAGCGATCTGCGCCGCAAGATGGGCGGCGTCAGCGAGAAGATGCTGGCTCAGTCTTTACAGGCGCTGGAGCATGACGGGTTTGTCGATCGCGTGTCGTATCCGGTCGTGCCGCCGCATGTGGAGTATAGCCTGACGCCGATGGGGCAGGAGGTAAGCGAGAAGGTGGCCGCACTGGCCGACTGGATTGAGGTCAATACGCCGCAGGTGCTGGCGAATAGGGACGAGCGTGCGGCATGAAATGCCGGGTGGCGCTTGCGCTTACCCGGCCTACGGGATCGAGGATTGCGGGTAGGCCGGGTAAGGCGAAGCCGCCACCCGGCACAATCATCGCTATCTGCTCAAATCCACCTGATAAATCGCAAACCCAATATCATCCGTCGCGACCTTTTTCATCGGATACTGCGCCTTATCCTTGATAAACGCGGCTGCTTTATCGGACGGAGATGTCTCAAAGCGAATATCCAGCTTCGTGTCGCTGTGGATCGGCGCCAGACGCCAGTTGTTATCCACCGCCGGTTGAATTTCACCCGCCTTTTTCGACTCCGCACTGATCCACGCCGCCAGCACCGAACGGTTCTCATCCGGCGAGGCAAAGGCGATGTGGCTGTCACCCGTACCGGCAAACTTGCCGCCATAGGCGCGGTAGTTGTTAGTCACCACCAGGAAAGTGGCATTCGGATCAATCGCTTTGCCGTTGAAGGTCAGGTTTTTGATGCGTTCTGCTTGCGGATTAATGGCCTGACATTCGCCGTCATATTTCGCGGGCTGGGTAACGTCAATCTGATATTCCACGCCGTCGATCACGTCGAAGTTGTAGGTGCGGAAACCGTCCCAGTTAATCAGCGTCTGCGGTTTGCTGCTGTGCGGATCGATCTGGTTGAACTGTCCGGCAGAGCACTCCAGCCACTCCTTCACCTCTTTCCCGGTGGCTTTCACCACCACGAGGGTGTTGGGATAGAGGTAGAGATCGGCGGCATTACGGAAGGTCAGCTGGCCTTTTTCCACCTCAACGTAGCTGGCCGGATCGTTCTTCCGTCCGCCCACTTTGAATGGCGCCGCGGCAGACAGGACCGGCAGATTTGCCAGATCCGGATCGCCCTGAATATAGTGCTCCGCATAGGCTTTCTGCGCCATGTTGACTACCTGCACGGTCGGGTCATCCTGTACCAGCGCGAGGAAGCTGTACATGTTATCAGCCGATTTACCGATCGGCTTGCTGACAAATTCACGCGTCGCGTCGTGGTCATGCTTCAGGACGTCGACCAGCTTTTTATCTTCTTCGGCCAGGGATTTTTTGGCCGCTGCGTCGTAGATCGGACGCGCTTCCGCTTTCGACTGCGTGACTTTCCAGCTTCCGCTGTCGTTATTCAGCACCAGATCCACCACGCCAAGGTGGTCGCCCCACATGCCCGGCATCACCGATGGCACACCGTTGAGCGTCCCTTTTTCGATGTCCGCGCCTTTGATATCAGCGAAATCTTTGCCCGGGAAGACGGCATGGGCGTGACCAAACAGGATCGCATCTACGCCCGGCACCTGGCTGAGATAGTACACGGAGTTCTCAGCCATCACCTGATACGGGTCGGCCGAGAGGCCAGAGTGCGCCACGACGACCACCACATCGGCCCCTTTCGCACGCATCTCCGGCACGTATTTGCGCGCGGTTTCGGTAATGTCGTTGACGGTCACTTTCCCGTCGAGGTTGGCTTTATCCCACGTCATGATCTGCGGCGGCACAAAACCGATATAGCCGATTTTCAGCGTCTGTTTTTTACCGTCCTGGTCGACAACCTCGGTCTCTTTAATCAGATAAGGGGTAAAGAGCGGCTTTTGCGTCTTAACGTCGATGATATTGGCGTTAACGTACGGGAATTTTGCCCCTGCCAACGCGTCGTGCAGGTATTTCAGGCCGTAGTTAAATTCGTGGTTGCCCAGGTTGCCGACGGCATAGTCCAGCGTATTCATTGCCTTATAAACAGGATGGATCTCGCCTTTTTTCAGCCCCTTCGCCGCCATGTAGTCGCCGAGCGGACTGCCCTGAATTAAGTCCCCGTTATCGACCAGCACGCTGTTTTTCACTTCGCCGCGGGCGGCGTTGATCAAACTTGCCGTGCGCACCAGTCCGAATTTTTCCGTAGGGGTATCTTTGTAGTAATCGAAGTCCATCATATTGCTGTGCAGATCGGTGGTTTCCAGAATACGGAGATCCACCGTCGCTGCCTGAACGCTTGCCGCAATCAGCGTTGCCAGGAGCGTTGCGCTAAACTTAATCATCTGAGGAGTCCTTTTTTCGATCCAAGCCACAAAAGAATATGTATGTAGTATTTGTTGCTTACAGAAGTGTGAATGCTGCCAGAAAAAAGGGCGCTGAAACCAGAATTGCTTCACAGATAGCGGAATTGTTCACATTACGATATAACTAAAACAATAAGTTATGCCCACTGCGTTAACGAAGAGGTGGAGAATGTTAGATAAAATTTGTCAGCTCGCACGGGATGCGGGTGATGCCATTATGCAGGTGTACGACGGTGCGAAACCAATGGATGTTGTCAGCAAAGCGGACGACTCCCCGGTGACGGCGGCGGATATCGCGGCGCATGCGGTGATCCTGAAAGGGTTGCAGGCCCTGACGCCGGATATTCCGGTCCTTTCTGAAGAAGCGCCCCAGAGCTGGGATGAACGTCAGCACTGGCAGCGTTACTGGCTGGTCGACCCGCTGGACGGCACGAAAGAGTTTATCAAGCGTAACGGTGAATTCACCGTCAACATCGCCCTGATTGAAAAAGGAAAAGCGGTGCTTGGCGTGGTTTACGCCCCGGTGATGAAGGTGATGTACAGCGCGGCGGAAGGTAAAGCCTGGAAGGAAGAGTGCGGCGTGCGTAAGCAGATCCAGGTGCGTGATGCCCGTCCTCCGCTGGTGGTGATCAGCCGCTCGCACAGTGACAGCGAGCTGGAGGAGTATCTGCAACAGCTGGGTGAACACCAGACAACGTCGATTGGCTCGTCGCTGAAGTTCTGTCTGGTGGCGGAAGGGCAGGCGCAGCTGTACCCCCGTTTCGGGCCGACGAACGTCTGGGATACGGCGGCAGGGCATGCGGTGGCGGCGGCCGCTGGCGCGCATGTGCATGACTGGCAGGGTAAGCCACTGGACTACACCCCGCGCGAGTCATTCCTGAATCCGGGCTTCCGGGTATCACTTTACTGAGTCAGCAGCTTATGCAGCAGGGCAACCACCTGCTGCACCTCATCCTGCGTCAGCGCGCCGTCTTTAACCCACTGTACGCGACCGTTTTTATCCAGCACGACAATCGCTGAACTCTCTTCTTCCAGCTGCCACGCCTTACGCGTCACGCCGTTGCTGTCGACAATAAACTGCGACCAGGGATAGAGCTTCTTATTGCTCTCAAGGCTTGAGCGCACAAACATCCCGGAGCCGGGAATCGCGTCGTCGGTGTTCACGATGGTGGTGGTCTGGTAGCGATCGTGTGGGAGTTTCGCAGCCTTGATCGCTTCCACGAGGGTAGCGTTTTTCTCTTTAGCGGATGTACGCCCGGCAATATGTTGTACAACTCTCACTTTGCCCGCAAGCTGCGCGCTATTCCAGGCTTTATAGCTAAACTTATCATTGTCGAGAATCAATTCTCCCCGGTCAGCAATACCGACCGGCGGGACACGTTGTCCTTTTTCAATGTTGTGTGCGGAAGCCATCAGCGGCAGCAACAGGCAAGCTGCTGCCAGGAGGTTACGTAGGGTCATGGTGTTTCCTTATTGTTAGCAGGTGATCCGACCACTTGGTCATGCGCTTTTAATCATAAGTGCGATCAATAGGCTTTTCCCGCAATCCCGATGCCAGTTTGCGGGCGAACGCACATATCCATGCAAAAACGACGGCATATACTGCGCTGTATCACGCTTTGCAAAGATTATTCTGAATAATTGTAATCAAACGGTAAATAAACTTATGCACACTGGGTAAGTACGAGGTTCTGGTCTATAGTCATTGGGCATCAAAATTTGCGCTCAGGACAGTCGGGCCGATTGTGGCACCGCAAGAGCGTATGATTCGCAGGAGATACAAGAATGAAAATTTTCCAACGCTACAACCCGCTTCAGGTGGCGAAGTACGTGAAGATCCTGTTCCGTGGACGGTTGTACATCAAGGATGTTGGCGCTTTTGAGTTCGATAAGGGCAAAATCCTTATCCCGAAAGTGAAGGACAAACAGCACCTGTCTGTGATGTCCGAAGTCAACCGTCAGGTTATGCGTCTGCAAACTGAGATGGCTTAACCAACGTGCTATGCAGTAGTAGTTAAAAAGACGGCTCCCGATGGGAGCCGTTGATGTTTGTAGCCGTAGTTTCAAATATATTCATTTACTGGATATTTCACGTAATCATTCTGTGATGCGGATAGATTTCACACTTTTATTAAGTGAAACTAAATTTACTTTTTAGTGTGTAACTGTTGATACAGAACAATAAAGGATTAACTGTTTATTGGTCTTTTCTCGTTACGCAGGAACAATGGTTATCTCACTTTGAAAAAGGAGTTTAATGATGGCTATTCCTGCTTATTTATGGCTGAAGGATGATGGTGGTGCGTTAATTAAGGGGGCTGTAGATGTTAAAGGAAGAGAGTCGAGTATAGAGGTTAATGGTTTTTCACATAACGTATCAATTCCTACTGATCCATTGACAGGAAAAATTACAGGAACAAGGAAACATTCAAGCATCATTTTTTTGAAAGAGTTTGATTCCTCGTCTCCCTATCTATTTAAGGCCGTTTGTACAGGCCAAAAATTAATAAGCGCAGAGTTTAAATGGTATCGTATTAATGATGCCGGGCAAGAAGTTGAATATAACAATATGCTTTTGGAGAACGTTACTATTGTTGGGGTTTCACCAATAATGCATGATACAAAAGATGTATTAAAGGAGAAGCATAACCATCTTGAATGTGTAGAAGTACGTTATGAAAAAATCACTTGGAAACATTGTGACGGAAACCTGCTTTTTTCAGATAGCTGGAATGAAAGGGGTAAACAATGAGATATCCGGTAAGTGCAGTGAATCCTCATCCTCCCTATGATATATCTTCCTTCTCCCCCGTAGGAGTATCAGTTGTAAGCAACATGATGATAGCTCGTTTTCACCGTGGTCCATCAGCGTTAACATATCTTTGGTTTTACAAGCAGGTTCGAGGGCATGGCCCCTGGGATTATAAAAATCAATTAGGCAGGCAATACGAAAATTTCGGCAACTTTCATTATGGAGCGGTGGGTATTGCTGCTGGTATAAAACCTGAGATATTGCTACGAGGTGCAGGTATCGCTCAAATTCTGGCGGGAACGAGTTCTCCTGATTTTGAGAACTATCAAGGACCAGATCCTCATGGCGATGATCCTACAGATCAAACATGGATTAGAGCGGGGATAGACTATGCTCAGCGTGCTGGTTTCTAGGAAGAAAATTTATATATTACTCGCAATCCTGATCTCTTCCTATGGCATATGGCGTGCTGTTGATGAGTTTCTCTATATCGAGCAAGACATTATTCGTAAAGAAAATATCGGGAAGGTTTCTGTACTGTATATTACAGAAAGCAATGCGGGAGCTACGACTTCGAATGTATACAAATATTATCTGGCGTCGTCAAAAAAATCGGAAGAAGCTTTTTTAGGCGATGTCAGGAACGGGTATGCTCCATTTCTGATAACTACGGATCCTGAAGCAAAAGTAGAGAGTAAAGAAAACGCTTTATATATCACAGTCAGTGGAAAAATTTATCAATTTAGCAATATATCTTACTCAACGTTTATCTATTTGAATTCATCACCTTTTTAAAAGTTAGGGTGAATCTCGGAGGGTAAAAGAAAGGGCAGCTCACCGCTGCCCTTCATAAATTACGCCGATACCTTCTCTTCCGCATCCGGCAGTTTCGGCACCAGCACGGTCGGTTTGCTATCAATACGCGTTACCAGCAGTTGGTCGATGCGGTAGTTATCAATATCCACCACTTCAAACTTGAAGCCGGAGAACTTCACCGAGTCGGTACGTTTCGGGATTTTACGCAGCATAAACATCATAAAGCCGCCGATGGTCTCGTAGTTGCCGGACTGCGGGAACTCGTCGATGTCGAGTACGCGCATGACGTCTTCAATCGGCGTACCGCCATCGATGAGCCAGGAGTTCTCATCACGCTGCACAATTTGCTCTTCCAGCCCCTGGCCGACCAGGTCGCCCATCAGCGTCGTCATAACGTCGTTGAGGGTGATAATGCCCACCACCAGCGCGTATTCGTTCATGATCACCGCGAAGTCTTCCCCGGCGGTTTTGAAACTTTCCAGCGCTTCGGAGAGCGTCAGGGTGTCCGGCACTATCAGGGTGTTGCGGATCTGCACGCCACTGTTCAGCGCCAGGCTCTGGTTGGCCAGCACGCGGTTCAGCAGGTCTTTGGAGTCCACATAGCCGATGATATGGTCGATATCTTCGTTACAGACCAGAAACTTGGAGTGCGGGTGCTGCGCCACTTTGGTCTTCAGGCTCTGCTCGTCTTCATGCAGATCGAACCAGATGATGTTTTCACGGCCGGTCATGGAGGACGGCACGGTACGGGATTCCAGTTCGAAAACGTTCTCAATCAGCTCGTGCTCCTGCTTGCGCAGCACGCCTGCCAGCGCCCCGGCTTCCACCACGGCATAAATGTCATCGGAGGTGATGTCGTCTTTACGCACCATCGGCAGCTTGAAGATGCGGAAAATGACGTTCGCCAGGCCGTTAAAGAACCACACCAGCGGACGGAACACGTACAGGCAGAAGCGCATCGGGTTGATGATACGCAAAGCCACAGCTTCTGGCGCAATCATACCGATGCGTTTCGGGGTCAGGTCCGCGAATAAAATGAACAAGCCGGTGACCAGGGAGAAGGAGAGGATGAAGCTCAGCTGCTCGGCCAGCTCTACGGACATGTACTTAACAAAGAGGCTATAAAACGCCGGAGAAAACGCTGCATCGCCCACGATACCGCCAAGAATGGCGACCGCGTTCAGGCCAATCTGCACCACGGTAAAGAACATGCCGGGGTTTTCCTGCATTTTCAGAATGCGTGATGCGTTGATGTTGCCCTCGTCGGCAAGCAGCTTCAGTTTGATTTTACGGGAGGCAGCCAGCGAGATCTCCGATATCGAGAAAAATGCACTGACGGCAATAAGACAAAGTATTACTAAAATACTGTTTAACATAGTTTATCCGGCTTCTCGCCAGATCCTCAGAAGGGGAGTTGATACCATTCGTGTGAAGACACATTGAACTCAGCTCGTAGCGTTGAGCCGATTATTTCAGCGGTAGTATAGCGTAAAGACGTGTAAACCTGCCAGAGGTCACGTTTTCGGCAAAAAGTGGCCGGAGGGAGAGGCTGCGCGCCACGCGGTTCGCGTGGCGCTGATGCCATAATCAGTCCTGCTGTGGAGGCAGGCAAACGCCAATGCCGCCGATACCGCAGTAGCCATACGGATTTTTATGCAGGTACTGCTGGTGGTCGTCTTCGGCATAGTAGAACGGTTTCGCGGTCGCGATTTCCGTCGTGACCTGACGTTTATCACCGGCCGCATGCATCGCTTCCTGGAAACGCGTCAGGCTGGCGTGGGCGGCGGCCTCCTGCTCTGGGGTGAGCGGATAGATGGCCGAACGGTATTGAGTGCCGTGATCGTTACCCTGACGCATGCCCTGCGCCGGGTCATGATTTTCCCAGAACACCTGGAGCAGTTGTTCATAGCTAATGACGCTCGGGTCATACACCACACGCACCGCCTCGGCATGCCCGGTCTCACCGGAACAGACTTCGCGATAGGTTGGGTTAGGCGTATATCCTCCGGTGTAGCCCGCAGCGGTGCTGTACACGCCCGGCAGCTGCCAGAACAGGCGTTCTACGCCCCAGAAGCAGCCCATGGCAAACAGGGCGATCTCCATTCCATCAGGAACGTTTGTCATTGAATGGTTGTTTACGGCGTGTAATGTCGCCACTGGCATAGGGGTGTTGCGTCCCGGTAACGCATCGGCTTGTGATACCAGATGCTTTTTATCAAATAAACTCACGGTGGGGCCTCCGGGGTAGCGTTGTTTCGGTTAAGGTTGTCACGAAGCGTTTAATTGAACACAATAAATGCGATGAATGAGTCTAGATTTAATCATAAGAAATATTTGGGTGTTACACCCTTTTTCAACCCGTAATTTGGGTTTTTGGCTTTCAGGCCGTATTTTGCCGCGGAGCGGCACTGCATTTGCTTCCAGGGTGGAAACAGGGATATTCAGGAGAAAACGTGACAAAGATCCGCCAGTTATGTTTAGTCAGCTTACTGCTGACCAGCGGGATTGCCAGCGCGGCGAATGTCCGTTTGCAGGTTGAGGGGTTATCCGGGGCGCTGGAAAAAAACGTGCGTGCGCAGCTTTCTACCATCCAGAGCGATGAGGTCACGCCGGATCGGCGTTTTCGCGCGCGCGTGGATGACGCCATCCGCGAAGGCTTAAAGGCGTTGGGGTACTACGAACCCACCATCGATTTCGATTTACGCCCGCCGCCGGCGAAAGGACGCCAGGTGTTGATTGCCCGCGTCTCGCCGGGCGAACCCGTCCTGATTGGCGGCACGAACGTGGTGCTGCGCGGCGGTGCGCGCACGGATCGTGACTACCTGGATCTGCTCAGCACCCGTCCGAAAGTGGGCACCGTGCTCAATCACGGGGATTACGATCGTTTTAAAAAATCCTTAACCAGCGTTTCGCTGCGCAAAGGCTACTTCGACAGCCAGTTCAACAAAAGCCAGCTTGGCGTTGCGCTTGAGCGACGTCAGGCATTCTGGGATATCGATTACGACAGCGGCGAGCGCTACCGGTTTGGCGATGTGACCTTCGAAGGATCGCAAATCCGTGACGAGTATCTGCAAAATCTGGTGCCGTTTAAAAAGGGCGACTACTACCAGTCCAGCGACCTGGGCGAGCTGAACCGTCGTTTGTCCGCGACGGGCTGGTTTAACTCCGTGGTGGTAGCGCCGGAATTTGATAAATCCCGTAAAACGAAAGTGTTACCGCTGCATGGCGTGGTCTCTCCGCGCACCGAGAACACCATTGAGACCGGTGTTGGCTACTCCACGGACGTCGGCCCGCGCGTGAAAGCCTCATGGAAAAAACCGTGGATGAACTCCTACGGCCACAGCCTGACCACCAGCGTCAGCCTGTCTGCACCTGAACAGCAGCTGGACTTCAGCTATAAAATGCCGCTGCTGAAAAATCCGCTTGAGCAATACTACCTCGTGCAGGGCGGCTTTAAGCGTACCGATTTGAACGATACCGAGCAGGACTCGACGACGCTTGCGGTATCACGCTTCTGGGATCTCTCCAGCGGCTGGCAGCGCGCCATTAACCTGCGCTGGAGCCTCGACCACTTTACCCAGGCAAACGTCACCAACACCACCATGCTGCTTTATCCGGGCGTGATGATCAGCCGTACCCGCTCGCGCGGTGGCCTGATGCCGACCTGGGGCGATTCTCAGCGCTACTCCATCGATTACTCCAACACCGCCTGGGGCTCCGACGTAGACTTCTCCGTCTTTCAGGCGCAAAACGTCTGGATCCGCACGCTGTACGACAAACACCGCTTTGTGATGCGCGGTAACCTCGGCTGGATTGAGACGGGTGATTTCGAACGCGTTCCGCCGGATCTGCGCTTCTTCGCCGGGGGCGACCGCAGCATCCGCGGGTATAAGTACAAATCGATCTCACCTGAAAACGACAAAGGCCAGTTGACCGGGGCGTCAAAACTGGCGACCGGCTCGCTGGAGTACCAGTACAACGTCAGCGGCAAGTGGTGGGGAGCGATGTTCGTTGACGGCGGTGAAGCGGTGAACGATATCCGCCGCAGCGATTTCAAAACCGGCGCGGGTGTGGGCGTGCGCTGGCAGTCACCGGTCGGGCCCATCAAGCTCGATTTCGCCGTTCCGGTGGGCGACAAAGACGAACACGGTTTACAGTTTTACATCGGTCTGGGGCCTGAATTATGAGTTTATGGAAGAAGATAAGCCTCGGGGTGCTGATTTTTATCGTATTACTGCTCGGTACGGTGGCGTTTCTGGTGGGCACCACCACGGGCCTGCATCTGCTGTTTAACGCCGCGAACCGCTGGGTGCCGGGGCTGGAAATCGGCCAGGTAACGGGCGGCTGGCGCGATCTGCGCCTGAAGAATATTCGTTATGAACAGCCCGGTGTGGCGGTGAACGCGGGCGAGTTTCATCTGGCGGTCAAGCTCGGCTGCCTGCGGGACAGCCAGCTGTGCGTAAACGATCTGTCGCTAAAAGACGTTAACGTGGCGATAGATTCCAAAAAAATGCCGAAGTCCGAGCCTGTCGAAGAAGAGGACAGCGGCCCGCTGAACCTCTCCACGCCGTACCCGATTGCGCTTTACCGGGTCGCACTGGATAACGTGAATATCAAAATCGACGACACGACGGTATCCGTGATGGATTTCACCTCCGGCCTGCGCTGGCAGGAGAAAAACCTCACCCTGACCCCAACCTCCCTGCAAGGGCTGCTGATTGCGCTGCCGAAGGTGGCCGACGTGGCGCAGGAAGAGATCGTCGAGCCGAAGATCCAGAACCCGCAGCCGGAAGAAAAACCGCTGGGCGAAACGCTGAAAGATCTCTTCTCGAAACCAGTTCTGCCGGAGATGACCGACGTGCATCTGCCGCTGAACCTCAATATCGAAGAGTTTAAAGGCGAGCAGTTGCGTCTGACCGGCGATACCGATCTGACGGTCTTCAACATGCTGCTTAAAGTCAGCAGTATCGACGGCAACATGAAGCTCGACGCGCTGGATATTGATACTAACCAGGGGTCGGTCAACGCCTCAGGCAATGCGCTGCTGCGCGACAACTGGCCGGTAGATATTACGCTGAACAGCGCCCTGAACATCGATCCGCTGAAAGGCGAAAAGGTGAAGGTGAAAGTTGGCGGCGCGCTGCGCGAGAAGCTGGAGTTCGGCGTGAACCTCTCCGGCCCGGTGGATATGGTGCTGCGCGGGCAAACCCAGCTGGCAGAGGCCGGTTTACCGCTCAACCTTGAGGTGGTCAGCAAGCAGCTTTACTGGCCGTTCACCGGCGAAAAACAGTTCCAGGCTGACGATCTGAAGCTGAAGCTGAGTGGCAAAATGACCGACTACACGCTGTCGTTCCGCACGGCAGTGAAGGGGCAGGGGGTACCGCCCGCCGATATCACCCTGGATGCGAAGGGTAACGAGTTGCAGGTTAACCTCGACAAGCTGACCGTGGCGGCGCTGGAAGGAAAAACCGAGCTGACCGCGCTGCTCGACTGGCAGCAGGCGATCAGCTGGCGCGGCGAGCTGAAGCTGACCGGGATCAACACCGCTAAAGAGGTCCCGGACTGGCCGTCAAAACTGGATGGCCTGATCAAAACCCGCGGTAGCCTGTACGGTGGCACCTGGCAGATGGACGTGCCGGAACTCAAGCTCACTGGCAACGTGAAGCAGAACAAAGTCAACGTAGAGGGCTCGCTTAAGGGCAACAGCTATCTCCAGTGGGTGATCCCGGGACTGCACGTGGCGCTGGGTCGCAACACGGCGGATATTAAAGGCGAGCTGGGCGTGAAAGACCTCAATCTGGATGCCACCATCGACGCGCCAAATCTCGATAACGCCCTGCCGGGTCTTGGCGGCACGGCGAAGGGGTTAGTGAAGGTTCGCGGTACGGTGGAGGCGCCGCAGCTGCTGGCGGACATCACCGCCAATAACCTGCGCTGGCAGGAACTTTCTATTGCCCGCGTACGCGTCGAGGGAGACGTGAAATCCACCGATCAGATCGGCGGAAACCTGGATCTGCGCGTGGAGCGTATCTCTCAGCCGGACGTGAACATCAGTCTGGTCACGCTGGCGGCAAAAGGTAACGAAAAGCAGCACGATCTCCAGCTACGTGTGCAGGGCGAGCCGGTCTCCGGGCAGCTGCACCTGACGGGCAGTTTTGACCGCCAGGCGACGCGCTGGAAAGGCGTGCTGGATAACACCCGCTTCAGCACGCCGGTCGGCCCGCTGGTGCTGTCGCGGTCTGTCGCGCTGGATTACCGCAACGCGGAGCAAAAGATCAGCATTGGGCCACACTGCTGGACCAACCCGAATGCTGAGCTGTGCGTGCCGCAGACCATTGATGCGGGCGCGGAAGGACGCGCGCAGATCAACCTCAACCGTTTCGACCTGGCGATGCTGAAACCGTTTATGCCGGAAACCACCCAGGCCAGCGGGGTCTTCAGCGGTAAAGCGGACGTCGCGTGGGACACCACCAAAGAGGGACTGCCGCAGGGCAGCGTTACCCTCTCCGGGCGTAACGTGAAGGTGACGCAGGAGGTCAATGACGCGCCGCTGCCGGTGGCGTTCGACACCCTGAATGTGAACGCTGACCTGCGTAACAATCGTGCGGAACTGGGATGGCTGATCCGCCTGACCAACAACGGTCAGTTTGACGGACAGGTGCAAATTACCGATCCGCAAGGGCGGCGCAATCTCGGCGGCAACGTCAATATTCGCAACTTCAACCTGGCGATGGTGAATCCGATCTTCTCGCGGGGAGAAAAGGCGGCGGGGATGCTCAGCGCCAACCTGCGTCTGGCGGGGGATGCGCAAAGCCCACAGCTGTTTGGCCAGATGCGGTTAAACGGCGTGGACATTGACGGTAACTTTATGCCGTTCGATATGCAGCCAAGCCAGCTGACGATGAACTTTAACGGCCAAAGCTCAACCCTCAGTGGCTCAGTGCTGACGCAGCAGGGACAAATCAACCTGAGCGGTGACGCAGACTGGAGCCAGCTCGACAACTGGCGCGCCCGTATTGCGGCCAAGGGCAGCAGGGTGCGTATCACGGTACCGCCGATGGTGCGCCTGGACGTGTCGCCAGACGTGGTCTTTGAGGCAACGCCGAGTCTCTTCACCCTGGATGGCCGTGTTGACGTACCGTGGGCGCGCATCGTGGTTCACGAGGTGCCGGAAAGCGCGGTTGGCGTCTCCAGTGACGAAGTTATGCTCAATGAAAATCTGAAACCTGTTGAACAGAAGAGCGCTGGCATACCGATCAATAGTAATCTTATCGTGCACGTGGGGAATAACGTGCGTTTGGACGCGTTTGGGCTGAAGGCGAGACTCACGGGTGACCTGAAAGTGGCGCAGGATCAACAGGGACTTGGCCTCAATGGACAAATCAATATTCCTGAAGGGCGCTTCCATGCCTACGGGCAGGATTTGATTGTGCGTAAAGGCGAGCTGCTGTTCTCCGGTCCACCGGATCAGCCGGTACTCAATATCGAAGCGATCCGTAACCCGGAAGCCACCGAAGATGATGTGATTGCAGGCGTGCGCGTGACGGGCTCCGCCGATGAACCTAAGGCAGAAATCTTCTCTGACCCGGCCATGTCGCAACAGGAAGCGCTCTCTTACCTCCTGCGCGGCCAGGGTCTGGATAGCCAACAGGGCGATGGTGCGGCAATGACATCAATGTTAGTCGGTCTGGGGGTTGCACAAAGTGGTCAGGTTGTGGGTAAAATCGGCGAGACGTTTGGCGTAAGCAATCTGGCGCTGGACACTCAGGGCGTGGGTGACTCTTCGCAGGTAGTGGTCAGCGGCTATGTACTGCCGGGTCTACAGGTAAAATATGGCGTGGGGATCTTTGACTCACTGGCTACACTCACGTTACGTTATCGCCTGATGCCTAAGCTATATCTGGAAGCAGTGTCCGGCGTAGACCAGGCACTTGATCTGCTCTATCAGTTTGAGTTTTAGCAATGCGAATATTTGTTTACGGCAGTTTACGAACCAGGCAAGGCAACAGCCACTGGATGACCAACGCCCAGTTGCTGGGAAATTACACAATCGAAAACTACCAGTTGTACAGTCTGGGCCACTATCCAGGCGCGGTTCCGGGGAACGGAACGGTACAGGGTGAGGTTTATCGTATTGATAATGCCACGCTGGCCGAACTTGATGCCTTGCGCACCAGGGGCGGTGAATACGCTCGCCAGTTGATCCAGACGCCTTACGGCAGTGCATGGATGTACGTGTACCAACGTTCGGTCGACGGGTTAACGTTGATTGAAAGCGGTAACTGGTTAGACAGAGACCAGTTCTGAAAAACGACAACGCCACCGTAAGGTGGCGTTGTCGTTTTGCGCCTCTTGCTGATTGCAGGCCCGTGCAAGCGTAGCGCCGCCGGGCGAAACTCTCCAGGCACAAAAAAGCCCCGACTCGCGGGGCTTAGTCTCAGCAGTAAGAATTACTTCTTAGCAGCACGCTCGAAGGAGGCGATGATTTCTGCTTTCGCCGCTTCTGCGTTATCCCAGCCTTCAACTTTAACCCATTTGCCTTTTTCGAGATCTTTGTAGTGCTCGAAGAAGTGGGCGATCTGCGCTTTCAGCAGCTCTGGCAGGTCGTTCACATCTTTAATGTGATCGTACTCTTTGCTCAGCTTGGTGTGCGGTACGGCAACCAGTTTCGCATCTTCACCCGCTTCGTCAGTCATTTTCAGCACGCCAACAGGACGGCAGCGAATGACGGAGCCTGGCTGCAATGGGTATGGCGTTGGGACCAGTACGTCAACCGGGTCACCGTCCAGAGACAGAGTGTGGTTGATGTAGCCGTAGTTGCACGGATAGAACATGGCGGTAGACATGAAACGGTCAACGAACAGCGCACCGGTGTCTTTGTCGATTTCGTATTTGATTGGATCTGCGTTGGCCGGGATTTCGATCACAACGTAGATGTCTTCTGGCAGTTCTTTACCCGCAGGGACGTTGAGTAAGCTCATGTCGGTGTCCTTTAAAATGGATGGTAAACAAGTGGCAGGTATTATAGCCAACTGGCGCTGAAAGTCTCCGCCTGTTTTCGTCTTCTCTCCCTCGCGCCTTCACTTTTCAGACCGTTTCCATGACAGGATAATCCATAAACTCAGCCGCATTTTAAATGTTGAAATGAAAGCGATTACAAACTTGTGATTAACGTTTTATTCACTTTTCTGAAGTGTGATGTAACGCAATCCGTAACATATTCCATTGGCTATAGTTCATCCGCGGAACATCTTTTAACCAACAATAACCTACCCTACGAGGACGTTCATATGTGGAAGCGCTTACTTCTTGTTACAGCAGTTTCGGCAGCCATGTCGTCTATGGCGATGGCCGCACCCTTAACCGTTGGATTTTCGCAGGTCGGATCTGAATCTGGCTGGCGCGCCGCTGAAACGAATGTGGCGAAAAGTGAGGCTGAAAAGCGCGGTATTACGCTGAAAATCGCCGATGGTCAGCAAAAGCAAGAGAACCAGATTAAAGCGGTGCGCTCGTTTATCGCTCAGGGCGTGGATGCCATCTTTATTGCCCCGGTTGTCGCCACGGGCTGGGAGCCGGTGCTGAAGGAAGCCAAAGATGCTGAAATTCCGGTCTTCCTGCTCGACCGTTCCATCGACGTAAAAGACAAATCTCTCTATATGACCACCGTCACCGCCGATAACGTGCTGGAAGGCAAACTGATTGGTGACTGGCTGGTGAAGCAGGTGGATGGCAAGCCGTGTAACGTGGTTGAGTTGCAGGGCACCGTCGGGGCGAGCGTGGCTATCGACCGTAAAAAAGGTTTCGCGGAGGCCATCGCTAAAGCACCAAACATCAAAATCATCCGTTCTCAGTCCGGCGACTTCACCCGCAGCAAGGGTAAAGAGGTCATGGAAAGCTTCATCAAGGCAGAAAATAACGGCAAAAATATCTGCATGGTTTACGCCCACAACGACGACATGGTGATCGGCGCCATCCAGGCCATCAAAGAAGCGGGCCTGAAGCCGGGCAAAGATATCCTCACCGGCTCGATCGACGGCGTACCGGACATCTACAAAGCGATGATTGACGGCGAAGCGAACGCCAGCGTGGAGCTGACGCCAAATATGGCGGGCCCGGCATTCGATGCGCTGGAGAAATTCAAGAAAGACGGCACCCAGCCTGAGAAGTTGACCATCACCAAATCCACGCTCTACCTGCCGGACACGGCGAAAGAAGAGTTAGAGAAGAAGAAAAATATGGGCTACTAAGCCCTCGCCCCCTCACCCTAGCCCTCTCCCCGGAGGGGAGAGGGAAAAGGGCGGGTTGGGCAGAAAATTAAAGATGGGCACGACATAGTCCCCTCTCCCCTCCGGGGAGAGGGTCAGGGTGAGGGGGAAACCATGACCACCGAACAACACCAGGAAATCCTCCGCACAGAGGGCCTGAGTAAATTTTTCCCTGGCGTTAAGGCGCTGGATAACGTTGATTTCAGCCTGCGGCGGGGGGAGATCATGGCGTTGCTCGGCGAAAACGGGGCGGGGAAGTCGACGCTGATTAAAACCCTGACCGGGGTCTATCACGCCGATCGCGGCGCTATCTGGCTGGAAGGTAACGCCATTTCGCCCAAAAACACCGCGCATGCGCAGCAACTGGGGATCGGCACGGTCTACCAGGAAGTGAACCTGCTGCCAAACATGTCGGTAGCGGATAACCTGTTTATTGGCCGCGAACCCAGACGCTTTGGCCTGCTGCGCCGCAAAGAGATGGAAGCGCGCGCCGCGAAGCTGATGGAATCGTATGGCTTCTCTCTCGACGTGCGCGAACCGCTGAACCGTTTTTCCGTAGCGATGCAGCAAATCGTCGCGATCTGTCGCGCTATCGATCTCTCGGCGAAAGTGCTGATCCTCGATGAACCCACCGCCAGCCTCGATACCCAGGAAGTGGAGATGCTTTTTACCCTGATGCGCCAGCTGCGTAATCAGGGCGTCAGCCTGATTTTCGTGACGCATTTCCTCGATCAGGTTTACGAGGTGAGCGACCGTATAACGGTGCTGCGCAACGGCAGCTTTGTCGGCTGCCGGGAAACCCGCGAGCTGCCGCAGATAGAGCTGGTCAAAATGATGCTGGGCCGCGAGCTCGAGACCAACGCGCTTCAGCGCGCGGGCCGTACGCTGCTGAGCGAAAAACCGATCGCCGCGTTTCACGATTACGGCAGAAAAGGGACCATCGCGCCGTTTAACCTCGAGGTACGCCCCGGTGAAATTGTGGGTCTGGCGGGGCTGTTAGGCTCCGGGCGCACCGAAACCGCCGAAGTCATCTTCGGGATCAAACCTGCCGACAGCGGAACGGCGCTGATCAAAGGCAAACCGCAAACGCTACGTTCACCGCATCAGGCGTCGTGCCTCGGCGTGGGCTTCTGTCCGGAGGACAGGAAAACGGACGGGATTATTGCCGCCGCCTCGGTGCGGGAAAACATCATTCTGGCGCTACAGGCCCAGCGCGGCTGGCTGCGTCCGATCCCTAAGCGCGAGCAGAACGCGATTGCCGAGCGCTTCATCCGCCAGCTCGGTATCCGTACCCCGAGCGCGGAACAGCCCATCGAGTTCCTCTCGGGCGGTAATCAGCAGAAGGTTCTCCTCTCTCGCTGGCTGCTCACCAAACCGCAGTTCCTGATCCTCGACGAGCCCACGCGCGGTATCGACGTGGGCGCGCACGCCGAAATCATCCGGCTTATCGAAACGCTCTGCGCCGACGGTCTGGCGCTGCTGGTGATCTCGTCTGAGCTGGAGGAGCTGGTCGGCTATGCCGATCGCGTCATCATCATGCGCGATCGCAGGCAGGTGGCAGAGATCCCGCTGGATAAACTGTCGGTTCCGGCGATCATGAATGCCATCGCGGCGTAAGGAGTCAAATGTGATGTCCCGTTCTCTTTCGCAAACTGGCGAAGCGAAGCGCCGCTTCAGCTGGCCGACCGGCACGCCGCAAATCGTGGCGCTGCTGCTGGTGCTGCTGGTGGATAGCCTGGTGGCTCCGCATTTCTTTCAGATTGTCGTGCAGGATGGCCGCCTGTTTGGTAGCCCGATCGACATCTTAAACCGTGCCGCACCCGTGGCGCTGCTGGCGATTGGTATGACGCTGGTCATTGCCACCGGCGGGATCGACCTCTCCGTCGGTGCGGTAATGGCGATTGCGGGCGCCACCGCCGCCTCGATGACCGTCGCCGGACATAGCCTGCCGGTGGTCCTGCTGGCCGCGCTGGGCTCCGGTGTATTAGCCGGGCTATGGAACGGCATTCTGGTCGCGGTGCTCAAGATCCAGCCGTTTGTCGCGACGTTGATTTTGATGGTGGCCGGGCGCGGTGTGGCGCAGCTTATCACCTCCGGTCAAATCGTCACCTTTAACTCCCCGAGCCTGGCGTGGATCGGCAGCGGTAATTTTCTGTTCTTCCCGACGCCGGTGATCGTCGCGCTGGTGACGCTGGTGGTGTTCTGGCTTTTCACCCGCAAAACGGCGCTCGGGATGTTCATCGAAGCGGTGGGGATTAACATTCGGGCCGCGAAAAACGCCGGGGTAAATACGCGGCTGATGGTGATGCTGACTTACGTGCTGAGCGGCGTCTGTGCTGCGATTGCCGGGGTGATCGTGGCCGCCGATATTCGCGGAGCGGATGCCAATAACGCCGGACTCTGGCTCGAGCTGGATGCGATCCTCGCGGTGGTTATCGGCGGTGGATCGCTGATGGGCGGACGTTTTAATCTGCTGCTCTCGGTGGTGGGGGCGTTGATTATTCAGGGTATGAATACCGGTATTTTGCTCTCCGGGTTCCAGCCGGAGCTGAATCAGGTCGTCAAAGCGGTCGTGGTACTTATCGTACTTATCGTGCAGTCGCCGCGCTTTATCACTCTCATTAAGGGGAACCGCGGTCATGATAAAACGTAATTTGCCGTTAATGATCACGCTGGGCGTGTTCGTGCTGGGGTACCTCTATTGCCTGACCCAGTTCCCGGGCTTCGCCTCCACGCGGGTGATTTGCAACATCCTGACCGACAATGCCTTTTTAGGCATTATCGCCGTCGGCATGACGTTTGTGATCCTCTCCGGCGGGATCGACCTCTCCGTTGGGTCGGTGATCGCCTTTACCGGCGTGTTCCTTGCCAAGGCGATTGGCTTTTGGGGGATTTCGCCGCTGCTGGCTTTTCCGCTGGTGCTGGTCATGGGCTGCGCGTTCGGCGCCTTTATGGGGCTTTTGATCGATGCGCTGAAAATCCCGGCCTTTATCATCACCCTCGCCGGGATGTTCTTCCTGCGCGGCGTGAGCTATCTGGTGTCGGAGGAGTCAATTCCGATTAACCATCCGATCTACGACACACTCTCCAGCCTGGCGTGGAAAATCCCCGGCGGGGGGCGCCTGAGCGCAATGGGGCTGCTGATGCTGGGCGTGGTGGTGATCGGGATCTTCCTCGCCCACCGTACCCGGTTTGGTAACCAGGTTTATGCCATTGGCGGCAGCGCCACGTCCGCGAACCTGATGGGAATTTCCACGCGCAGCACGACTATCCGCATCTACATGCTTTCGACCGGGCTGGCCACCCTCGCGGGGATTGTTTTCTCGGTTTACACCCAGGCAGGCTATGCCCTGGCGGGGGTGGGCGTTGAGCTGGATGCTATTGCCTCGGTGGTGATTGGCGGTACGCTGCTCAGCGGCGGAGTGGGGACAGTCCTCGGCACGCTGTTTGGCGTGGCGATCCAGGGGCTGATTCAGACCTATATCAACTTCGATGGCACGCTCAGCTCCTGGTGGACCAAAATCGCCATCGGCATTCTGCTGTTTATTTTTATCGCGCTTCAGCGCGGCCTGACGGTGCTGTGGGAGAACCGCCAGAGCTCACCTGTTACCCGGGTGAATACCTCTGTAACAGAGCGATAACATGCTGAAATTGCTTAAACTCTAAACATTTTCCGGTAGCGGCCGATACTCTTTTTTTATGCCCAGAAATATCTCGCTACCGGAAATAACATCATGCTTAAAACGCTATCGATTCGTACCGGCTTGCTCTCTTTACTGGCCGTTATGACCCTTCTGCTGCTGATTGTCAGCGGCATCGGCATTTATGCCCTTACACAAAGTTCCGCTTCTCTCCAGCGCATCAATCATCTTCAGGGTGAACAGATGGTGCAGCTGAATGCCGGCTATACGCTGATCCTGCGCGCGCGAAACGAAGCGGGGCAGGCCGTCCGCATGATGGAGGTCGGCCTGCTGGACGATGCGGCCAGGGCGGTCAAAACCATTAACCAGGAAGTGGCGCTGGCACAGAAAACGCTGAAGGACGTGATCGGCAGCGGCGTGGCGGATGAGCAGGGGCAAAAGCTGCTGGATAACGTCGCCGCGAGCCTGGCGGTGTACAACCAGCAGGGTATCAGCCCGATGCTGAAAGCCCTGAACGAGCAAAGCGCGGACAGCTATTACGATCTGCTGGAAAACAAGCTGGTCCCGGTGGCGAAGCAGTTTGATAACGATATGCAGGCGTTCCAGGCATGGAGCGAGGCGCGCGGTAAAGCGGAGGTGGGCGCCGTGCAGGCGAGTAAAACCCGCGTGCTGATCCTGATTATCGTCGCGGCGCTGCTGACGGCTGGCATTATCGTGCTGGCCTGGCTGGTGCTGCGCCATATGCTGCTCAAGCCGCTTTCAGCCTCGATTGCCCAGCTGGAACATGTGGCGGCCGGGGATTTAACCCATACCCTGAACGCGCCAGCGAGCCAGGAATTTAATCGCCTTAACGCGGCGATCGAAGGGATGCGCCAGTCGCTGATGGACTCGGTTCTGCGGGTGCGTGAGGCCAGCTCGCAGATTGATACCGGCAGCCGCGAGCTGACGGCCGGGAATATGAACCTGGCCCAGCGCACGGAATCCACCGCCACCTCGCTGGAGCAGACGGCCGCCAGCATGGAAGAGATCACCGCCACGGTGAAACTTAACGCCGATAACGCCGAGCAGGCGCACCAGCTGGCGAAGTCGGTCTCCGATACCGCCGATCACGGCAGCGAAATGGTCTGCTATGTCATTGAGAAGATGCGCGACATCTCCGGCAGCTCGGCGCGCATCGCCGATATCCTGAGCGTCATCGACGGCATTGCCTTCCAGACCAATATTCTGGCGCTGAACGCCTCCGTTGAAGCGGCGCGTGCGGGTGAGCAGGGGCGAGGTTTTGCGGTCGTGGCGGGTGAGGTGCGTAATCTCGCCAGCCGCAGTGCTGATGCGGCGAAAGAGATCCGCTCGCTTATCAGCGATTCGCAAACCCACGTGAACGAGGGCAGCGAGCTGGCGCAGCAGGCCGGTGAGACGATGGACGAGATCGCCACCGAAGTACTGCGTATGACCAAACTGATGCGTGAAATTGCGACGGCGTCTCAGGAGCAGAGCCGCGGTATTGAGCAGGTGAATATCGCCGTCAACCAGATGGATGAAACGGCGCAGCAAAATGCGGCGCTGGTCCAGCAATCATCTGCGGCAACACGTTCCCTGGAGGAGCAGTCGCGCGAGCTGATGGAAGCGATGGCCTCCTTCAAGCTGACGACGCAAACGGCCTGAAAAAAAGGGAGCCTGCCTGGCTCCCCTTTCTACGCGTTACGCGTCCGGGAATTCGCGGATCATGCGTTCAACGTCATCCACCATATGGCGGTTGCCGACGAAGAATGAACGGCGCTGGTGCAGGCTTTCCGGCACGATATCCAGAATACGCTCTTTACCGTCGCTCGCCTTGCCGCCTGCCTGTTCGGCCAGGAACGCCATCGGGTTGCACTCGTACAGCAGACGCAGTTTTCCGTCCGGGTGGCTGGCGGTGCTTGGGTAGAGGTAAATACCGCCCTTCAGCAGGTTACGGTGGAAATCCGCCACCAGCGAGCCAATGTAGCGCGAGGTGTACGGGCGCTGGGTGGCTTTATCCTCTTCCTGGCAGAATTTGATGTACTTCTTCACGCCGTTCGGGAATTTGATGTAGTTGCCTTCGTTGATGGAGTAGGTGTTGCCCTTCTCCGGGAAGCGCATACGCTCCTGGCACAGGCAGAACACGCCCAGGGACGGATCGTAGGTAAAGGCATGTACGCCGCAGCCGGTGGTGTACACCAGCATGGTGGACGAGCCATACACCACATAACCGGCAGCAACCTGTTTACTGCCCGGTTGCAGGAAGTCTTCTTCCGTCACCGGCGTGCCAACCGGCGTGACGCGACGGTAGATGGAGAAAATCGTACCGACAGAAACGTTAACGTCGATGTTGGAGGAGCCGTCCAGCGGATCCATCAGAACAACGTATTTCGCGTGTTCACACCCTTCGAATACGACGATCTCATCTTCTTCTTCAGAGGCGATACCCGCAACGATGTCGCGCGCGCGCAGTGCAGCTTTCAATTTTTCATTGGCGAACAGGTCGAGTTTCTGCTGAACCTCACCCTGAACGTTCTCGGCACCGCTGGCACCCAGGATATCGACCAGACCGGCCTTGTTGATATCGCGGTGGATGATCTTAGCGCCCAGCTTTATTGCCGACAGCAAAGCAGTGAGCTCACCCGTAGCATGAGAGAACTCGTGCTGCTTCTCGACAATAAATTCACCTAACGTTTTCATAACACTTTCCCTGCATCTTATGTTGAGTAAAGCGGTTGATGTCCAACAATCTTAACAAACATTCAAATATTAGCGCAGAGGTGAATCGCGCCAGCAAAATACGGATTTACCTGAAATGCGTTTCACAGCCGCTGACATGTGAGTAAAATGTGCGCCACATTGAAGAAGGATAGTGACGTATGCGCATTCATATATTGGGGATTTGTGGCACTTTCATGGGCGGACTGGCAATGCTGGCGCGCTCGCTGGGCCATGAAGTGACAGGTTCGGACGCCAATGTGTATCCGCCGATGAGCACGCTGCTCGAGAAGCAGGGAATTTCTCTGATTCAGGGATATGACGCCAGCCAGCTGGAGCCGCAGCCGGATCTGGTGATCGTGGGTAACGCCATGACCCGTGGGAATCCATGCGTTGAAGCGGTGCTGGAACGCAATATCCCGTACATGTCTGGCCCGCAGTGGCTGCATGATTTTGTCCTGCGCGACCGCTGGGTTGTCGCCGTTGCCGGGACGCACGGCAAAACCACCACCGCCGGTATGGCGACCTGGATCCTCGAAGCCTGCGGCTACAAGCCGGGCTTCGTGATCGGCGGCGTACCGGGGAATTTCGACGTCTCCGCGCGTCTGGGCGACAGCCCGTTCTTTGTGATTGAAGCGGATGAATACGACTGCGCGTTCTTCGACAAGCGCTCCAAGTTCGTGCATTACTGCCCACGCACGCTGATCCTCAACAACCTTGAGTTCGATCACGCGGATATCTTTGACGACCTGAAAGCGATTCAGAAACAGTTCCACCATCTGGTGCGCATTGTTCCGGGTCAGGGCCGCATTATCCTGCCGGAGAACGACATCAACCTGAAGCAGACTATGGCGATGGGGTGCTGGAGCGAGCAGGAGCTGGTTGGCGAGCAGGGGCACTGGCAGGCGAAAAAGCTCAACGCGGATGCCTCCGAATGGGAAGTGCTGCTCGACGGTGAGAAAGTGGGCGAGGTGAAGTGGGGCCTGGTGGGCGAGCACAACATGCACAACGGCCTGATGGCGATCGCCGCGGCGCGTCACGTGGGCGTACTGCCTGCGGATGCCGCCAATGCGCTGGGCTCGTTTATCAACGCCCGTCGCCGTCTGGAGCTGCGCGGTGAAGCCCACGGCGTGACGGTGTATGACGATTTCGCGCACCACCCAACGGCCATTCTGGCGACGCTTGCCGCATTGCGTGGCAAAGTTGGCGGCACCGCGCGCATTCTGGCCGTGCTGGAACCGCGTTCGAACACCATGAAAATGGGCATCTGCAAAGACGATCTCGCACCGTCCTTAGGGCGTGCCGACGAGGTCTTCCTGCTGCAACCGCAGCATATTCCTTGGCAGGTGGCCGAAGTGGCAGACGCCTGCATTCAGCCGGCGCACTGGAGTGCGGACGTGGATGTCTTAGCGGATATGGTGGTGAAAGCCGCACAGCCTGGCGATCACATTCTGGTGATGAGCAACGGTGGGTTTGGTGGGATCCATCAGAAGCTGCTGGACGGTCTGGCGAAGAAAGCCGCGGCCGCAGAGTAAAAAAAGCCCGGTGGCGCTAGCGCTTACCGGGCCTACATTTTTTCGCACGACCTTGTAGGCCGGATAAGGCGTTTACGCCGCCATCCGGCGCAAACCCGCACAGATTACTCTTCGTTCTCAGACAGCTCGCGCAGATACTGGAAAATCAGGCGCGCAGACTTCGGCGGCTTATTCCCTTCTTTCTCTTTCTTCGCGTTGCGGATAAGCGATCGCAGCTGCTGGCGGTCGGCATTCGGCCACAGGTTCAGCACTTCAGGTACCGCGTCATCACCTTGGTCGATCAAACGATCGCGGATCTGCTCCAGCTTATGGAACAGCGCAACCTGCTGATTGTGGCGGTTTTTCAGTTTGTCCAGCGCCTGACGGATCGGCTCCACGTCGCGCTGACGCAGCAGTTTACCGATAAGCTGAAGCTGGCGGCGACGCCCTTCTTTCTTGATTTTCTGTGCCAGTTCAATGGCATCACGCAGATCCTGGTCGAGCGGGATCTTATCCAGCGCGTTTTTACCCAGTTCTACCATTTCTGCGCCAAGCTGTTTTAACTCTTCGGCGTCACGTTTAATTTCACTTTTACTGACCCAGATGATCTCATCATCTTCGTCTTCGATGTCATCACCGGGAACGTCGTCGAGCCAGTCTTCGGGCTGCTTAGTCATGTCAGGCTCCTTAAAAAAAGAGGCTAATGTTACCAGTTAAGACGCGCACTGAAAAACGGTTCTCTGTTAGACTTCACTTAACTCTCTCTTACAGTATGGCATTTGCGATGAAAGTAACCTCACAAGTTGAAGCGCAGCGTAAGATCCTGGAAGAAGCCGTCTCCACCGCGCTGATGCTCGCTTCAGGTAAATCAGATGGCGCCGAAGTGGCGGTCAGCAAAACCACCGGCATTAGCGTGAGCACCCGCTATGGCGAAGTGGAGAATGTAGAATTTAATAGCGATGGCGCGCTGGGGATCACCGTGTATCACCAGAATCGCAAAGGCAGCGCGTCGTCTACCGATCTGAGCCCGGATGCCATCGCCCGTACGGTGCAGGCGGCGCTGGATATCGCGCGTTACACCTCCCCGGACCCTTACGCTGGCGTGGCCGATAAAGAGCTGCTGGCGTTTGACGCGCCGGATCTCGATCTGTTCCATCCCGCGGAAGTGACGCCGGATGAAGCCATTGAGCTGGCCGCGCGAGCCGAGCAGGCCTCTTTGCAGGCTGACAAACGCATCACCAATACCGAAGGCGGCAGCTTTAACAGCCACTACGGCATTAAAGTGTTTGGTAACTCCCATGGCATGTTGCAGGGGTACTGCTCAACCCGCCACTCGCTTTCCAGCTGCGTCATCGCCGAAGAAAACGGCGATATGGAGCGTGATTACGCGTATACCATTGGCCGCGCGCTGGGAGATTTGCAGTCTCCGGAGTGGGTGGGAAAAGCGTGCGCCGAACGCACGCTGTCTCGCCTGTCGCCGCGTAAACTCTCCACCATGAAAGCCCCGGTCATTTTTGCCAACGAAGTGGCAACCGGTCTGTTTGGTCATCTGGTGGGGGCGATTGCGGGCGGTTCGGTGTACCGTAAATCGACCTTCCTGCTCGACTCGCTGGGCAAGCAGATCCTGCCGGAATGGCTGACCATCGAAGAGCA
This sequence comes from Enterobacter cloacae complex sp. 6730903, assembly GCF_048283985.1. Classification (NCBI taxonomy): domain Bacteria; kingdom Pseudomonadati; phylum Pseudomonadota; class Gammaproteobacteria; order Enterobacterales; family Enterobacteriaceae; genus Enterobacter; species Enterobacter cloacae complex sp. 6730903. The sequence continues at coordinate 33,180 of NZ_JBLVXX010000023.1, forward strand.
CCCACACCTGCTGAAAGGGCTGGCCTCCACGCCGTTCGACAGCGAAGGCGTACGCACGGAACGTCGTGATATCGTGAAAGACGGCATTCTGACCCAGTGGCTGCTGACCAACTACTCCGCGCGTAAGCTGGGGCTGAAAAGCACCGGGCACGCGGGCGGCATTCATAACTGGCGCATTGCCGGACAGGGCCTGAATTTTGAACAGATGCTGAAAGAGATGGGCACCGGCCTGGTGGTCACCGAGCTGATGGGGCAGGGCGTGAGCGGTATCACCGGCGACTACTCTCGCGGTGCAGCGGGCTTCTGGGTCGAAAACGGTGAAATTCAGTATCCGGTGAGCGAAATCACCATCGCCGGCAACCTGAAGGACATGTGGCGCAATATTGTTACGGTCGGTAACGATATTGAAACACGCAGCAATATTCAGTGTGGTTCTGTATTACTGCCGGAGATGAAAATCGCCGGGCAATAATCCCTGTAAGAGCGTGATTAATAATAAAAAAGGAAGTGAGCAATGCGTAAACACCTGTTAGCGATCGTCGCGGCTTCAACGCTGGTTCTTGGCTCATCTGCGTTTGCTGCCGATCTCGAAGACAACATGGACATCCTCAGTCAAAACCTGAAGGTGGTGCAGAAAACCGACAATGCGGCGGAAATGAAAGACGCACTGACGAAGATGCGTGAAGCCGCGCTGGATGCGCAAAAAGCGACGCCGCCGAAGCTGGAAAGCAAAGCGGCGGACAGCGCCGAGATGAAAGACTACCGTCACGGCTTTGACGTGCTGGTCGGCCAGATTGACGGCGCGCTGAAGCTGGCGAACGAAGGCAAAGTGAAGGAAGCCCAGGCGGCAGCCGATCAGTTTGTCGCGACCCGCAACACGTACCACAAAAAGTATCGTTAATTGGGTGCCTGAGCTGTACGTCCTCTCCCCGTATGCGGAGGCGCATGATGCGCCCCCGCATCGTTGCTCCCTACTTGCCGGAGCGACAATCCATCCGCGCTGTCACTTCAAGCGAGCCGTTACGAAAACGGATCTCGCACAGTGTTTTCCTCGTCACCAGCGTTAAGATGATTATTGTCAAAGAAATAATCATCAAAACCCCGATACTTGGGTTTCTGCGTTTCATGGATGCCTCCTTGCTTTAAAGCGGGCGAGGTAGCGAACTCCACGGTCCGACGTGTCGTTTCGAGCCCCCGCCCTGATTTTTTATCAGGCGGGGCTTTCCACTTTCCGTCCCATGCCTGAGACGGTCAGTCTCAAGCACCCGCCGCCACTCTAGCGAATCTCCATAAGAAAACCTTATCCACGTCACATTTCTACGAGCCTGCTCGTAATCTTTTCCACTCCGCTTAGCAGTCTACTGCCGCGTAATAGCGTGATATTCATCACGTAAATCTAGCGATTTATACAGATTCACCGCATTTATGTGGCACAGATCACTGCCGCTGCTCGCCTTTCCACTTCGAAGTGGAAAACAACTCGCTACAAACAATTCCCCCTCGACGTTAGTTTTATTCCAGAGCCATTAACGGGGTAAGACGAGTGATTAACGGAGCGGTAATGAACGACGTTGGGGAACAGGCGGTGCAAACAGAACAGCTCGCGAACACCATGCTTCAGCAGGTCTACGCCCTGCTGGCCCGGCACAACATCATTCCCAACGCGGTACAGGAGCAGATGCTGACCTCCCACGTTCGCGCAATGGCGCACCGGTCCGTGACCGGCGAGCCGCTGCCGGAGGTTGAAGCAGAGCTGTTCGACGAAATTTCACCAGATTCAATGCAACTCGCCCGTGAAGTGGTAGCGCAGTTCGGCAACCTTCCTGATGAAGAGGCCTGGCTGCTCTCCGTTCACTTCGAAGTCGCGAAAGACAACCTTTAAGGAGCAACACATGGAACAGATTACAGTCGTGATTGGCGATCGCCTGGGTAAAGGTCAGAAAGTGGCTGCGGGTGTGGAAAAAGCCGGCGGACGCGCGGTTGTCGTACCGGGCATGGCAGCGGATATGAAGCTCGGTGACGTGATGAAAGCAGAAAACGCCACCTTCGGGATCTCCTTCTGCGGCAGCGGCGGCGCGGGCGCCATCACCGCTCAGACCAAATATGGCTACAAGGCCAAATACGGCATGCGCTCCGTGGATGAGGGGGTGACCGCCATCAACGAAGGCTGCAACGTGCTGGGCTTTGGCTTTATGGATAAAGAAGAGCTGGGCGAGCGTCTGGTACAGGCGTGGCAGAAGAAATACGGCGCGTAAGTATGAAAGAACAGTTCACAACCACGGTGAGAGTGAAGGGGAAGGGCGACGCCAAAGCGTGCGCCTTTGCCGACGCCCTCAACCACGTTCAGGCCGCGGTGATGAAAGCCTCACCGCATATCTTACTGCGTATTGAGCCACAGGATGTGCAGGTTGTTCAGGCGCAAGAAGCGGTGCGAAAAGAAGCGTTTCTGTTCTTCTTTTTGCGCCGGGAAAGACGCACCTACAGCGTGGAGCTGGATGTGACCGTCAACGTGACCGCCATCAATCTCGACCAGGTGGACTTCGTCACGCAACGCTGATTATTCATAAAAGGGCAGACTGATGTTCTTAATTATATTAATAAAATCGCTCATCATTGGCGGCCTGGTTGGCGTCGGTGTTGGCGCCGGGGCTGCACGCATGTTTCATGCGCCTACCACTCAGGGTATGGGCGCGTTTCGTACGTTGGGGGAACTGAACTCCTGCGAAGGGGATCCGGCGTCCCACTTCTCCTTTGGGTTAGGTTTCTTCTTTAACGCCTGGGCCTCTTCCGTGGCCGCAGGTGCCTTCACACAGGACGTTGACCACCGCATCATCCCGAACTGGGGTGCTGCTGCACTGATGATCAAAAACCGTAACGTCGGTGAAACGCTGCATGACCCGCGCAAAATGGCGATTGCCTGCGGCATCATCGGCATGATTGTCGTGACCTTCCTTAACCTGACCGCCTCCTCCGTTCCGGCAGCGCTTCAGGTCACCGCCGTGAAGGTGCTGGTACCGGCGGCTAACCTGCTGGTCAACACCGTCATGCCGGTGATCTTCTGGCTGGCGGCCATCGACGCGGGTAAAAAATCGGGCTTCTGGGCCACCATCTTCGGCGGCGCGGCGCAGCTGATCATGGGTAACGCCGTACCGGGTCTGGTACTGGGTATTCTGATCGGTAAAGGCGTGGAAGAGAGCGGCTGGAACCACGTCACCAAAGTGATGATGGCGGCGATCGTCCTGCTGTTCGTGCTGAGCGGCTTCTTCCGCGGCTTCGACATGAAGATGATCGAATCCTTCCATCTGACCGTGCCGAACTGGCTCGACATGATCCACAACTCGCTCAGCGGTAAATAACAGGAGCCTCTAAATGGAACAGAATAAAGGTTTTTGGTATGCCGACTGGTCGTTCCCGATCTTCGTTGGCCTGCTCTCCTCCGGCGTCTTCGCCGGGACGCACATGTACTACCTCTACGGCATCGGCGCGTTTAACGAAGTGGCCTTCGTGGCGATGCTGAAAGCGGGAATCGATACCGGCGTCTACGGCGCGGTGGCGGCATTTGGCGCGAGCTTCCTGTTCGCCCGAATTATCGAAGGGTCGCTGGTGGGTATTCTTGATATCGGCGGGGCGATCCAGACCGGCGTGGGCCTCGGCGTACCGGCGCTGCTGCTGGGCGCGGGGATCATGTTCCCGGTGACCAACTTCATTGCCGCGCTGATTACCGGCCTGGTGATTGGCCTGGCGATTGGCTACGTCATCATCCTGGCGCGCAAGTTCACCATCAACCAGAGCAACTCCACCTACGGTGCAGACGTGATGATGGGCGCGGGTAACGCCTCCGGCCGCTTCCTCGGGCCGTTGATTATCCTCAGCGCCATGACCGCCTCCATTCCAATCGGCGTCGGTTCGCTGGTGGGCGCGCTGCTGTTCTACATCTGGCAGAAGCCGATTACCGGTGGCGCCATCCTCGGCGCAATGATTTTGGGCTGGCTGTTCCCGGTCGCCCTTTAATACCCGCGGGCGCTTCGGTGCCCGCTTTATCAGGAGATCCTCATGTTTGATTTACTCCTGCGCCGTGCGCGCCTCGCCGACGATACCCTGACCGATATCGCCATTCAGGACGGGAAGATTGCCGCGACAGGCGACATTGACGCTCCAGCCCGCAAAACGGTTGAGCTTAACGGTGACGTGTTCGTCAGCGCGGGCTGGATTGACTCCCACGTCCACTGCTACCCGAACTCCCCAATTTACCACGACGAGCCGGACAGCGTGGGCATTGCCACCGGCGTCACCACCGTGGTGGACGCGGGCAGTACCGGCGCCGACGACGTGGACGATTTTTACGCCATCACCCGCAAAGCCTCCACCGAGGTGTTTGCCCTGCTGAACATCTCCCGCGTGGGGCTGATCGCCCAGAACGAGCTGGCCAATATGGCGAATATTGACGCCGACGCGGTGAAGCAGGCGGTGAAGCGCCACCCGGATTTTATCGTTGGCCTGAAGGCGCGCATGAGCAGCAGCGTGGTCGGTGAAAACGGCATCACCCCGCTGGCGCGCGCGAAAGCGATTCAGAAAGAGAACGGCGACCTGCCGCTGATGGTCCACATCGGCAACAACCCGCCGAACCTCGATGAGATTGCCGAGCTGCTGAGCTCCGGCGACATCATCACCCACTGCTACAACGGCAAGCCAAACCGCATTCTGACGCCTTCCGGCGAGCTGCGCGCCTCCATCACCTCCGCCCTGAAGCGCGGCGTGCGTCTGGACGTCGGCCACGGCACGGCGAGCTTTAGCTTTGAGGTGGCGAAACGCGCCATCGCGATGGGCATTCTGCCGCACACCATCAGCTCGGATATCTACTGCCGCAACCGCATCAACGGCCCGGTCCGCTCGCTGGCGAGCGTGATGTCGAAATTCCTCGCCATCGGCATGTCATTGCCGCAGGTGATTGACTGCGTCACCGCCAACGCCGCCGACGGCCTGCGCCTGACGCGCAAAGGCCGCATTCAGTCTGGCCTCGACGCCGATCTGACGCTGTTTACCCTCAAGCGCCAGCCGACGGTGCTGACGGATGCCGAAAACGACAGCCTACAGGCTGAACACATTCTGGTGCCGCTTGCCGCGATCCGCGCGGGCAAGGGCTACATGACCGAACAAGGGAGCACGGAACATGCCTTCGATTTATGAGAAGTACAACTTAAAGCAGGTTATCAACACCTCTGGCCGCATGACGGCGCTGGGTGTCTCCACGCCGCGCCCGGAAGTGGTGCAGGCGGCAATGGACGGCATGAATCACTACTTCGAGATGAAGGATCTGGTCAATAAAACCGGGGAATACATCGCGAAGCTGCTGGAGGTGGAAGGGGCGACGGTGGTCTCCTGCGCGTCGGCGGGCATTGCCCAGTCCGTGGCGGCGGTGCTGGTGAAAGACAGCGACTGGCTGCTGGAAAACCTGCACGTCACACCGATTGAAAACAACGAAATCGTCCTGCCGAAAGGCCACAACGTGAACTTTGGCGCGCCGGTCGGCACCATGGTGGCGCTGGGCGGCGGCAGGCTGGTGGAAGCGGGCTACGCCAACGAATGCTCTGCCGATCAGCTGGCGGCGGCGATCACCCCGCGCACGGCGGCGATCCTCTACATTAAATCGCACCACTGCGTGCAGAAAAGCATGCTCAGCGTTGAGCAGGCGGCGGTTGTGGCGCGTAAACACGACTTACCACTGATCGTTGATGCCGCGGCGGAAGAAGATCTGCATACCTATTACCGATCCGGCGCCGATCTGGTGATCTACAGCGGCGCGAAGGCGATTGAAGGGCCAACCAGCGGCCTGGTGATCGGCAAAACCCAGTACGTTGAGTGGGTGAAGCGCCAGACGGCGGGCATTGGCCGCGCGATGAAGGTGGGCAAAGAGGGCATTCTTGGCCTGACCTGCGCCATCGAACACTACCTGACGGCCACCAAAGAGAGCGGGGCCGAGATGGTGGCGAAGATGACGCCGTTTATCGACGCGTTGAACACCCTGAACGGCGTCACCGCGCGCGTGGTCTGGGACAGCGCCGGACGCGACATCGCCCGCACCGAGATTAAGTTCGACGAAGCCACCACCGGCGTTGGCACCGGTGAACTGGTGAACGCGCTGAAGCAGGGCGAATACGCCATTTACTTCCGTGGCTATAAAGCCAACGAAGGGATTATCGAAGCGGACGTGCGCAGCGTAAATGCTGACCAGCTGAACATCGTGTACCGCCGCATTAGCGAAGTATTAGGACAGGAGAAAAACGCATGAAACTGACCCCCAACTTTTACCGTGACCGCGTCTGCCTGAACGTGCTGGCAGGCTCAAAGGCCAACGCCAGCGCCATTTACGAGGCGGCGGAAGGTCATGTGCTGGTGGGCGTGCTCTCCAAAAATTACCCGGACGTGGCGAGCGCGGTTGCGGACATGCGCGAATACGCAGCCCTGATTGATAATGCGCTCTCCGTGGGGCTGGGTGCGGGCGACCCGAACCAGTCGGCGATGGTGAGTGAAATCTCCCGCCAGGTGCAGCCGCAGCACGTTAACCAGGTCTTTACCGGCGTGGCCACCAGCCGCGCGCTGCTGGGGCAGAATGAGTCGGTGGTCAACGGCCTCGTCTCCCCGACCGGTACCGTCGGCATGGTTAAAATATCCACCGGCCCGCTGAGCAGCAACGCGCCGGACGGCATTGTGCCGGTAGAAACCGCTATCGCCCTGCTGAAAGATTTCGGCGGTAGCTCAATCAAGTACTTCCCGATGGGCGGCCTGAAATGCCGTGACGAATACCAGGCGGTGGCGGAAGCCTGCGCCCGTCACGACTTCTGGCTGGAGCCGACCGGAGGTATCGATCTGGAAAACTATGAGGCGATCTTGCAGATCGCCCTCGACGCGGGCGTGAGCAAAATCATCCCGCATATCTACAGCTCGATTATCGATAAAGCCAGCGGTGATACGCGTCCGGAAGATGTGCGTACGCTGCTGGCGATGACGAAGAAGCTGGTTAAGTAGAACCTGCCCCTCACCCTAACCCTCTCCCACCGGGAGAGGGAACCTTTACCCCCTCTCCCTTTGGGAGAGGGCTGGGGTGAGGGGAAACAAACCGCACACACCCGAAGGAGCCACCATGCACACCCGTACCCTGCTTGTCGCTTCACTCTCTTTACTTGCTACCTCTGCTATCGCTCAAACCCAGTACGCCTGGGTGGGCACCTACAACCCCAACGGCGAAGGGCTGTACCGCTTTACCGTCGACCCGCAAACCGGTGCGCTGAACGATAAAACACTGGTGAGCAAACTGCCGAACGCCGCGCAGTTAACCGTCTCACACGACGGCAAAACGCTGTATCTGGCAAGCGAAGTGGAGCAGGGCGTGGTGCAGGCGTTGCGCATCGGCGATAACGGCGCGCTGAGCGAGCTGAATCAGGTGGCCTCCGGCGGCGCGGGGCCGGTGTATCTTTCCCTGACGCCGAACGGCAAACATCTGCTGGTGGCAAACTACGTCAGCGGAACTGTTGCGGTACTGCCCGTTAACGCAGACGGCAGCCTGGGCGATGCTACGGACACCCATCAGGACAAAGGCGAACCGGGCGCGGCGAAGCCGGAAGCTGCCGTCGAGGGCAGTTTTGCCATCAGCGATCATAACGGCCCGCATGCGCACATGATCGCCGCCGATCCGAGCGGGAAATACGTTTTTTCCACCGATCTCGGGCTGGATCGCATCTATCAGTACTGTTTTGACGATCAAACCGGAAAGCTGACCCCGAACGATCCGCCGTTTATCAGCGCCTCCTCAAAAGGGGCCGGGCCGCGCCACTTCGTCTTTACGCCGAAAGGCGATGCCCTGTGGCTGATTAACGAAGAGGCGTCTACGCTCACCCATTATGCGCTGGACAGTAATGGCAGGCTGAAAGAGGGTAAAACGGTTTCAGCCCTGCCGGACGGTTATAAAGGCACCAGTTTTGCTGCCGGGCTGGCGCTAAGCGCCGACGGGAAGCAGCTGTATGTCGCTAACCGTTTGCATAACAGCATCGGGCACTTTACCGTAACGGCGGAGGGTACGCTGACGCATCAGGATGATGTCTGGACGCGCGGCGACTATCCGCGCACCCTGACGCTCGATAAGCAGGGTCGCTGGCTGTACGTCATGAACCAGCGCAGCGACAACATCACCCGTTTCCGCGTGGCGCCGGACGGCAAGCTGAGCGCCGAGCCAGACTATACCCCGGTCGGCAGCCCATCCCAGATGGTCATTTCACCCTGAGCAGTAAGAGGACAACGACGTGCGATTTCCGAACCAACGTTTAGCGCAACTTTTCGATCTGTTGCAAAACGAGACGCTGCCGCAGGACGAGCTGGCGCAGCGGCTGTCGGTCTCCACGCGAACCGTCCGGGCGGATATCACCGCCCTGAACGCGCTGCTGGCCAGCCACGGCGCGCAGTTCATTTTGAGCCGGGGCAACGGCTATCAGCTCAAAATTAATGATGTGACGCGCTATCAGCAATTGCAGGCGTCCCACCCGCGCGCGCTGCGCATTCCGCGAACCGGACCGGAGCGCGTGCACTATCTGGTGGTGCGTTTTCTGACGTCTGCCTTTTCCCTCAAGCTGGAGGATCTGGCCGATGAGTGGTTCGTCAGCCGGGCCACGTTGCAGAGCGACATGGTGGAAGTGCGTGAGTGGTTTCACCGTTATAACCTGACGCTGGAAACCCGCCCGCGCCACGGCATGAAGCTGTTTGGCAGCGAGATGGCGATCCGCGCCTGCCTGACCGACCTCCTGTGGGAGCTGGCGCAGCAGGACAGCCTCAACCCGCTGGTGACCGACGTGGCGCTGAATGCGGGCGTGGCGGAAAAGATGGTGCCGGTGCTGCACGATGCGCTGACGCGTCATCACATTCGCCTGACCGATGAAGGCGAGCTGTTCCTGCGCCTGTACTGCGCGGTGTCGGTGCGGCGCATCAGCGAGGGGTATCCGCTGCCGGAATTCCACGCGGAAGACGTGGAAGAGAACGTGCGTGAGGCGGCGAAAGATATCGCGGTGGCTATCCAGGAGCTGGCGGGCAAAGCGCTTTCGCCGTCAGAAGAGAGCTGGCTGTGCGTGCACATTGCGGCGCGGCAGATCCAGGAGATCGCCCCGAGCGCCATTAACGCCGACGACGACGAAGCCCTGGTCAACTACATTCTGCGCTACATCAACACCCACTATAACTACAACCTGCTGAGCGATGAGCAACTGCATGCAGATCTGCTCACGCACATCAAAACCATGATCACCCGCGTGCGGTATCAAATCATGATCCCCAATCCGCTGCTGGATAACATCAAGCAGCACTACCCGATGGCGTGGGATATGACCCTCGCGGCGGTGTCGAGCTGGGGCAAATACACCCCGTATGTGATCAGCGAAAACGAAATTGGTTTTCTGGTGCTGCATATCGGCGTTGGGCTGGAGCGCCATTACAATATCGGCTACCAGCGCCAGCCGCGGGTGCTGCTGGTATGCGACGCCGGTAACGCGATGGTACGCATGATCGAGGCGGTGCTTCAGCGTAAATACCCGCAGATTGAGGTGACGCGCACGCTCACCCTGCGCGAGTACGAGCTTGCCGATGCCATCGCCGAAGACTTTGTGATCTCCACCGCCCGCGTGAGCGAAAAATCCAAACCGGTGGTGATGATCGCCCCGTTCCCGACCGATTATCAGTTAGAGCAGATCGGCAAGCTGGTGCTGGTGGATCGCACCCGCCCGTGGATGCTGGAAAAATACTTCGACGCGGCCCATTTCCGCATTCTCGACAAGCCTGTCGACCAGCAAACGCTGTTCTGCGAACTGTGCGGGCAGCTTGAAAGGGAAGGTTTTGTTGGCGCGGAGTTTCTGGATTCGGTTATTGAGCGTGAAGCCATCGTCAGCACCATGCTCGGCGACGGCATCGCGCTGCCGCACTCCCTCGGCCTGCTGGCGCAAAAAACGGTGGTCTACACCGTGCTGGCGCCGCAGGGCATTCAGTGGGGAGATGAAACCGCCCATGTCATCTTCCTGCTCGCCATCAGCAAAAGCGAGTACGAAGAGGCAATGGCGATTTACGACATCTTTGTCACCTTCCTGCGTGAACGCGCGATGGCGCGTCTGTGCCAGTGCGAGAATTTTGCGGCGTTTAAGGCTGAGGCGATGGAGAGTTTGAGTCGGTTTTGACGTTCACGCGGACAGAGGATATCCGCCTGCATTCAACGCAGATGATGCACAACCTGGTTGCTGCTGCCACGCCAGATAAGCATAGGATCTTTTAGATCCTGCACGAACTTGCCGTCGACCAGAACGTTAATCAGATCCACCACTTCCATCTGCTGCGCATTCAGTTCATCCAGCTTATAGCCCGTCCAGACCCAGATGTCTTTTCCCGCGCACTCGCGGCGGATGCGTTTTACCAGCTTCAGGATCGCCGGCACGTTTTGCGGATGGAGCGGGTCGCCGCCAGAGAGCGAGATCCCCTGGCGTTTGATGCGCGTGTCGTTCAGGTCGTTGATGATTTTATCTTCCATCTCCGCGGTGAACGGCATGCCGGAATTGAGTCGCCAGGTGCTTTTGTTGTAGCAGCCGGGGCACTCGTGAACGCAGCCTGATACAAACAGGGTACAGCGGGTGCCGGGTCCGTTGACGATGTCGACGGGGTAGTATTGATGGTATCGCATAGAAAATGTCCAGAGAATGTGTGCGCGCTGATGCCCTCACCCCGGCCCTCTCCCACAGGGAGAGGGGGAAGAGTTCCCTCTCCCTTGAGGGAGAGGGGTAGGGTGAGGGGGAAACCCTGCGCAGAACTTACCCGATCTGCCCATTCCCCAGATGTTTCACCCTGCGCTTCACCTCTTCCTGCTTACCGGCGTTAAACGGACGGGCGTCCGGGCTGCCGAGGTAGCCGCACACGCGGCGGGTCACGGACACGCGGGCCGCATCGTGGTTACTGCATTTCGGGCAGGTGAAGCCTTTGCTGGTGCACTCGAACTCACCGGTAAAGCCGCACTCGTAGCACTCGTCGATTGGCGTGTTGGTTCCGTAGTACGGCACGTGCTGATAGCTGTAATCCCACACGTCTTCCAGTGCCTTCAGGTTGTGCTGAATGTTCGGGTACTCGCCGTAGCAGATAAAACCGCCGTTCGCGATGGGCGGATAAGCCGCTTCGAAGTCGATCTTGTCGTACGGGTTCACCTTCTTCTCAACGTCAAGGTGGAAGCTGTTGGTGTAGTAACCTTTGTCGGTCACGCCTTCCACGATGCCGAATTCGGCGGTGTCCAGACGGCAGAAGCGATCGCAGAGGTTTTCGCTCGGCGTGCTGTACAGGCTGAAACCGTAGCCAGTTTCCTCTTTCCACTGGTCTACCGCATCGCGCAGGCGCTGAACAATCGCGATACCCTTCTCACGCAGGGCGTCGTTGTCATAGATGTGCTTGTCGCCAAACAGTGCGTTAATCGTTTCGTGAATGCCGATATAGCCAAGAGAGATCGACGCGCGACCGTTTTTGAAGATCTCCGACACATCATCGTCCGCCTTCAGGCGCACGCCGCAGGCCCCTTCCATATAGAGAATTGGCGCGACGCGGGCTTTCACCCCTTCAAGACGGGCGATGCGGGTCATCAGCGCCTTACGTGCCAGCTGTAAACGTTCATCCAGCAGCGTCCAGAAGGCCGCTTCATTCCCTTTAGCTTCCAGCGCGATGCGCGGCAGGTTCAGGCTGATGACGCCCAGGTTGTTGCGCCCGTCGTGGATCTGCTCGCCGTTCTCATCTTCGTACACGCCGAGGAAGCTGCGGCAGCCCATTGGCGTTTTAAACGAACCGGTGACTTTCACCACCTGGTCGTAGTTGAGGATGTCCGGGTACATACGCTTGCTCGCGCACTCCAGCGCCAGCTGCTTGATGTCATAGTTCGGATCGCCAAACTTGTGGTTCAGGCCGTCGCGAATGGCGAACACCAGTTTCGGGAACACCGCCGTTTTACGGTTTTTACCGAGGCCGGAGATGCGGTTGCGCAGAATAGACTGCTGGATCAGGCGTGATTCCCAGCTGGTGCCGAGGCCAAACCCGAAGGTCACAAACGGCGTCTGGCCGTTGGCGGTGTGCAGCGTGTTTACCTCATATTCCAGCGACTGGAACGCGTCGTAGCACTCTTTCTCGGTGCGGGAACGGGCGTAACCGTCGGCATCCGGGATCTGCCACTCTTCCGCCGTTTTACGGTGTTTGTTGAAGCTTTCGGTCACGAACGGGGCCAGCACTTCATCGATGCGGTTAATGGTGGTGCCGCCATATATGTGGCTCGCCACCTGGGCGATGATCTGCGCCGTGACCGCCGTCGCGGTGGAGATGGATTTCGGCGGCTCAATCTCGGCGTTACCCATTTTAAAACCGTGGGTCAGCATGCCTTTCAGGTCGATCAGCATGCAGTTAAACATCGGGAAGAACGGCGAGTAGTCGAGATCGTGATAGTGGATCTCACCGCGCTCGTGCGCTGATACCACATCGCGCGGCAGCAGATGCTGGCGGGCATAGTGCTTGGCGACGATACCGGCCAGCAGGTCGCGCTGGGTTGGGATCACTTTGCTGTCTTTGTTGGCATTTTCATTGAGCAGCGACGAGTTGGTTTGCTCTACCAGGCCGCGGATCTCCTGGTTCAGGCGCCCGCGTTTCTCACGCTGGACGTCACGGTCGTGACGATACTCAATGTAGGCGCGCGCCAGCTGCTTGTACGGACCAGACATCAGCTGGTTTTCAACCGCGGTCTGGATCTCGTTGATATCCACCTGGCTGCGTTCATGCATCTGGCTGCTAACGACTTCTGCGACGGTGGCGCAGTAATCTGCGTCATCGACTCCCGCTGCTTTAGCTGCACGCAGAATGGCTTCTTTGATGCGCTCTGATTTAAACGGCACTTTACAGCCATCACGTTTCATCACATGCGGTGTCATGATCACTCCATTTTAAAAACAGGTTATCCACAGAGGTGGAGAAGTATTCACCGGGCGTATTCCTCGCCGCGGCAAAGACTTCCCGCGTGCCCAGCCCGTGTTATCCACAATTCCGGCCAGCGTAAGCGCCGTCTTGTTGTTGGAATAGTAGACGATAAATACAAGATGTTGGGTCGGCGTGCATTTTAAGTGCTACATATAGTGATTTGCATCAAACAAGTTTGCGATTTTTTTGATGCAGGACAAAGTAAAAAGACGAGAGTACAAACGGCGGGCGCTGGGGCAATTGTAAAGACGCGAAGGAAAAATCTGATTAATTATTCAACAAAAACAAGCGCTCAGCAGAGCCTGTGCTGAGCGCTGCCCGATTAACTCACCCCGCAGACCCAGCTCAACCCTGCCTGCAAAAAGGCTACGGTAATGACGCTGCCCAGTACCAACGGGATGAGAAGAGAGCTTTCGGGGGCCTCGTCCTGTTTTTGAGATCCTTCATCACTCAGGGCAGACATCGCCTCTTCCCGGGTGCTCGCCGCCAGCAATTGCTCACGCACCCGCTCATCCGTGAGTCTGCTGGTCAGCGTCGTCAGCAGTTGCATATGCGTACTGCCTGCTTCCGCTGGCGGAATGGCGAGCAGGAAAACCATCCTCACCTCTTCATCACCCTCCAGCCCCGGCCAGCATATCGGATCGTCAAAGAGCGCCAGACAAAATGCCGCCTGTTGCACCGCCTCGGTTTTACCGTGCGGGACGGCGAGCGCTTCACCCAGCGCGGTAGGGCCTTCACTTTCGCGTTGTAAAACGCTTTCGATAAATGCCTCTCGATCGTTGATGACATTCCGCCTGGCGAGCGGCTCGCTGAGCCAGCGGATCACTGCTTCCGGCGTGCGTTGGGGCGGGTTGATAAACACCAGATCGGGATGCGTCAATGCAAGCAAGTTCATATTAAACCTCAATCAAAAAATCACAGGTTGCGGAGGGGAGGATCGCCGTTACCGGCTGCACGGACTCTTCCAGATAGTTAATCTGACGAAGCCCCGCCAGGCTTTCCGGGACGGGAACGGGCTCCGTGCCGGCGTTAAACACGCGGACGACCGTACCTTGCGACTGCTGCGCATGGGGCAGAGCGGAAAGGATGAGCGGCTCCGGCAGGGTCATTAACGAGAATTGTGCCGGAAGCCTGCGTTCGGGCAGACGCAACGAAAAGCGCTCAAGACGGTGATCGAGCGTGTGTAGCGTTTGCCGTTGGTAGGTGAAAGGCTGTCCAGCCGCCTGATTTTCCAGCTGGCGCAGCGTGAGGTGATCGGCGTTGTCGGCCAGCGCGACGGTGAATGAAAAACGCAACGGTTTCAGCAACTGGGCATCAGGAGTCTCAACCACCGTATTATTGATGCCGGAGGCCCGACCCGGTCGCCATTTGAGATCGCTGCGTCCGAGCACGCCCGTCGATTTAAACATCGTCAGGGCAATAGCAGCGGGTTCGCTGCCGATAATCTGAAATTCTTTCATGCCACGACTAGTCACCACCAGCGCTTTACCCGGTTCCGCGACAGCGATAATGCCCTCGCTGGTTTCGATATCCACGGGCATCTCGCGATAGCGTTCTTGCCAGTGTTCACCGTCATATCCCGTTTCGCGCTGGATGATTGCGAAGGGCTGTGAGGCGATAGCGTGACGGGTGTGAACATCGCTGCCGATCAGTAAACGTAGCCGGTGATCGCAGTGGCTGTTTTCCAGCGAAGCCTCGACATACAGATTCGGATCGTCGTGGCGTAATTCGCAGAACAGACGAATGGATAACGGCGTTCGGGCCGTATCCTGACGGCTGGCGAGATCCTGCGGAAGACGCATTGTGGCCTCGACGGTCAGCTTTTCGACAAGCGGCGTTTTTACGCCGTCGACGAGCGTAAAATGCGAACAGCGCGTCGGCGCGTCGCCCGCAAGCGGTGAGAAATCGTAGCTGTCGCCCGCGTCCGCGCAGTCTTCAAAGGTAAAGAAAGAGGAGATGCGTCTGCCGCTGCGTTTGTCTTCCAGGGTAAGCGTTCCGGCGTCCAGCGACAGTCGATAATGCGCATTCTCAATCTCGCTGCTCTTTATCTTTTCAGGCGCCCGGAAAGGCGCACGGTCTTCTTCAACGTTAACAGTCAGATAGCCAATCGGCGGCAGAACCGGTGTCTTTACCGCAACGTGCCAGCGGTAATAAGGAGGAAGGGGCGTCTCGCACTCGCCCTCGGCGGTAAGGGAGATCGCCGTTCCGCCGGGCAGAATGTCTCTTTCCAGGACGTCGAAAGAGAGGGGCTGCCCCTGATACGTCAGGGCGATATTATCCGCCCGGTTATACAGGGTGGTTATCACCACGCGCTGCGTTGGGGTAGCCAGCGGGTTAAAAATCAGCAGGTCGCCATCCTGAACGCAGGCGGCGGCCAGGGTTTTCACTACCAGATTCCACAGGCTATGGCACAGCTGTTCGGTTTGTTCCAGACGATGCAGAATGTCGCGGTTGGTGGCATCGCTATTGCAGCCGCCAATGGAATCGTGGGCATGGTTTCGCAACAACTTTTTCCAGAGGGTGTCGACTACCGCGAGGTTGACCGGAATCCCCTGGTGACGCGCCATTGCGATTGTCGGCTCCAGCTGTCGCAGGATGAACTGTTCAACCTCATCGTTTTTCTTTTTGATGTCGTAGCGCACAGAGCCGATCGTTTTATGGATGCGGGTGTAGCGCGGCGATTTCAGCTCTCCTTCCAGGAGCTCAAACTGTTCACGCTGCGCGCGAAGGGTTTCTACATAACGCTCCAGAGAACTGATGAAGTAACGGTCCTGATCCGGGGACTGTGCGCTGGCGACCTCCAGGATTTTCGGCAGCGCCGGGTCGATGCTGACCTGATCGCCGCCGCAGGGCAGGAGCAGGTCGTTTAGACCGGCCCGTGAACGCAAAAGTGTGGTCATCGGGTAGATTTTTCCCCGGAGATGGGAGGCTTCCGAACGCATGTTTTTAGCCGCGCCATAACCGAGCGCCATCGCACAGGCGATGACGGTCGCACCTGACGGTGCGCGCCAGAGGAACTGGCTGCTTTTGGCGTGCCTGTCGTGATCGATACCGCGCCAGAAGACGATATTGTCGATATTGCAGCCCTGCAAGATCGTGGGCATTTGCGCATTGTGGCCGAAGGTATCCGGAAGATACCCGACCTGCATCGCATGCCCCAGCGCCCGGGCAGCAAAAATGCCGTACTTCAGGTTGCGGATAATCGATTCGCCATGCACGTTGTAGGTGTCCGTCTGGGTATACCATGGCCCTACGAAGATCCTTTTTTCTCTGACCAGCTTTTCCAGCCTGGCGCGATAATCAGGATTGATGGCGAGAAAGTCCTTCACTACCGCCATCTGTCCGTCAAGGTGATAGCAGGTGTAAGCGGAGTCCTGCTCCAGCGTGTTGATGACGTCCGCAAAATTATATGACGCCAGCACCATGCTGTCCTGACGGGTGAAATACCACTCCTGATCCCAGTGCGTATGGGCAATGACGTGGATCTGATTCATAACGTTCCCCTTATCTGGCGTTCTTTGGGCTGACATAGAGCACGCCCAGGGCGCAAATCAGTGCGCCAATAAAGACGCTCGCCAGGTAGCCCGCCACGTTGGTTGCCAGCGGCCAGCCCCAGACGGCTGGCAGAGGCAGCGTCTGCTTCACGCCGAGGGTAATGGCGACCAGCGCGCCGGCGACGGCACCGGTCATGAACACCGGGATCAGACGTGGGTTTTTCAGGATGAACGGGATCGCGCCTTCGGAGATCCCAATCACGCCCAGCAACAACGAGGTGCTACCGACGGTTTTCTCTTCCTGGCTAAAGACATCCGGTAATCCAAAGCGGCCGTTGAGGAACGCAGCAAAGCCGACGCCAATGGAGGGGATCACGATGGAGAGTTCGCGGGCGGTTAAATCAAACGTCTCGCTCATGCCATTCAGGCCGAGCGCGACCGAGCCTGCCGCCTTGTTGACCGGACCGCCCAGGTCGAACGCGGTGCCCGCGGCAATCATCGCGGAATAGAACCCGCGTCCTGTGTCACCTGCCGAGGTAAAAAAGACCACCATCAGCTGGTTAAGCGAGCCAAAAATCGGGTTAATCAAATATTCCATGACCATCACCAGCGTAATGCCGGTGATCAGCGGGACGAGCAGCATGGTTTTAATGGTGGTGAGCTGCTGGCGGACGTGAATCGAATCATTGAGCCAGCGCACCAGATAGCCCACAAAAAAGCCGATACCAATGGCGCCGAAAAAGCCGGATGGCATAAAGCCTTCGATATCAAAGAAGCGCTTATAGACTTCGTCTGACATGATGCCGCCAATAAGACCGGGGATGAGCGCCGGTTTACCGGCAATGGAAAACGCCAGATACATCGCAAAAACGGGATACATGAACTTAATGGTCATAAAGCCCACTTTATCCAGCACGCTGAACGGCGAATGTTCGATGTTAATAAACTGCCCGGTTATTTTGGCCGTCGCCATCATCAGCCCGCCCATCACGACCACCGGCAGCATATAGCTGATGGCCGCCATAATATGGCCAATAAAAATCTGGTAAGCTGAACGCTGAAGATCGTCTTCTTGTGCGACAGTGGTGACGTTTTTTTCCTTTGCCAGCGCCTGACGCAGATAGCGATCGGTATGTTTGATCAGCTCTTGTGTGCGGGTTTGAAGGTGAGGAATGTTTTCAAAACGCTCGGCATCCTGAATGGGAACGTCGGTTGCCAGAATAATGGCCGTAGCGGAGGCGATATCCTGTTTTGTTAAGCGGTTTTTAACGCCGTCGCTGCCCTGCGTTTCGACCTTTACTTCGATATTGTGCTCGTTAGCCCATGCAATAATTTTATTCGCCGCCATAAAGGTGTGTGCGATACCTGTCGGGCAGGCCGTTACCGCGACAACTTTTTGTTTCGTCATTGTCATAATTCCCTGGATGTGAAAACAGGGGAAGTATAAAGAGAACCTAAAACAGTTTTTAATGTTTGCTAATACTAATTACGTATCGTGATACGCGTAAATGCAATGTGTGAAGCGCCTTCCAGAGACTATTTCTCTGTTGTGTTAATATCATCTCGGGATTAAACGGGGCGTAATAGATGAATTCATTCCAGGGAAGTGAACGTTTGATATTTGAATACATTCAGCATCATGCGTGTAATATTTCTAATATATCGGCAAAAGAGATTGCCCGTGATACCTTTACCACGACAACATCCGTTAATCGTGTATGTAAAAAAATGGGCTATAAAAGCTATACCGAGCTTCGGTACCGTTTTTTACGCGACCATTTTACACCTGCACCTGCTACACCCGACGTGGGGCCGCAGCCGGATGATATTGTGACAGACGTGTCCAGGTTGCTTACGCATTCCAGCCATATCTATCTTTACGCACGGGGAGCCTCGCTCACCAGCCTCAACTACCTGTCGCGCTTTTTGTCGCTGGCGAGCCTGCCGCACCTTATTTTGAATGACATGCACCAGCTGACACGGGTATCGAAGGGGACGCTGGTGTTGATCAGTAAATCCGGGGAGACGCAGTCGCTGATTGAAATGGCGCGTAACGCGCTGCGCAAAGGGTTGAAGATTATTGCGATTACCCGTCAGGGGTCGACACTGGCGTCGATCTCAACGCTATGCTGGCCGTTACCAATCGACATTAACGCGGTTTCGCTGTATCAGCGGGAAGGGCAGCTTGAACTGTTAAGCGCCGTGGACCGTATCGGCTGTAGGCTGCTACAGCACGATACGGTGTAGTCAGGCCGTCAGAGCTGCTTCACTATCCCCAGACGTACGGCGTAATCATTTTCATGGTTGCCGTCATCATTGATGTACGTTTTATCCAGTGAAACCAGTTCGACGTAAGGCGTCCAGCCGTCGTCAAGCTTGTAGTTGAATGCAACGGTGTGCTCCCAGTAGGTGTCATCCCCGGTTCCCTGATCGACGTTATCCTGCCAGCGGAAGCGCGGGTTATAGGACATACCGAATTTGCCGATGTTATACGCGAACCAAATGTCGAACTGGTGTGACTGGCGGCGGGTATAACCGCTGCCGTCGAGTTCTTTGTCGCTGTGCGCGTCATTGACGGTGTTATAGCGGTAACGGGCGGAGAGATTCAGACCGTTATCGAAGGCTTTCCAGCCCTGAATGAAGGGGCGGTAATGCGTATTGCTGGCGGTGAAAACCGTCACCATGCCAGGCGCAACGGCGAAACCATTTCCCAGATCAAAACGCCAGCGCGTTTCGATTTCCTGTGCCGCTTCCGTTAACCCTTTGTCGTCAGGGTTATATCTGTCGGTATCACCAAAAAACGTATCGTTATGGTTTTGAGCGGCTTCAACGGAGAAGTAAAAACCGTTATTCGCCTGATGCATGACCTTAATGCGTGAATCATTTACGTCTGAGCGTGTATTATGACCAAAGCGAAGATCGACGGACGTATTTCCGCACCATCCCTGCGTGCTCAATAATAATGCACTAATACACGTTGCTTTAATAATTTTCTTTTTCATAATATCCTGCCGAGCTTATTTAATTGGCAGGCTATTTTTATTTTGTGTGCGCCATATTGTAAAAGTTATCGTCGTACATTTAGCGTATCGCTAAACATAAAAAAAGAGATACAGCATGCTGTATCTCCTGAGGTTTATTCCTGCACCCACCAGATAGCTTCAAACGGGCGCAATAGCAACGTATCCGGTCGGGAGGGAACCTCGTCATAGTTACTGAGTGCCACCCGCCATGCTCCCTCTACGGGGGCGGGCTGCCACTGCTGGCGCGCGTGGCTCAGGTTCGCCACCACCATCAGCGTTTGTCCCTGCCACTGGCGGCGGTAGCACCACAGGGAAGGGTGGTCAGGCAGGAGATCCTCATAATCCCCCCACGTCAGTACCGGCAGGGTTTTGCGCAGGCGAATCAGCGACTGATAGGTGTAGAACACCGAATCGGGGTCATCCAGCGCCGCGCGGACGTTCACGGTTTCGTAGTTGTCGCAGACGCCAATCCACGGCTCGGCCTCGGTAAAGCCCGCATTATGCGAGGCGTCCCACTGCATCGGCGTGCGGCCATTATCACGTGACTTACTCGCCAGAATCGCCAGAAGTTCATCCGTATCGCGACCGTTAGCCCGCTGTTCGGCGAACATGTTCAGACTTTCCACGTCGCGGTAGTCGGTGATACGGCTGAAATGCGGGTTGGTCATACCCAGCTCTTCACCCTGGTAGATATACGGCGTGCCCTGCATCCCGTGCAGTACCATGCCGAGCATTTTCGCCGCCGCCACGCGGTGTTCCCCTTCGTCACCAAAGCGCGACACGATGCGCGGCTGGTCATGGTTACACCAGAACAGCGCGTTCCAGGCTTTATTGTGCATCCCCTGCTGCCAGTGGCGGAAAAGGGTTTTTAGCGCCACGAAGTCCGGCTTCGCCTTCGTCCATTTTTCGCCGCCGGGGTAGTCCACCTTGAGGTGGTGGAAGTTAAAGGTCATCGACAGCTCGCGGCCGTCAAGAGATGCGTACTGCTGGCAGTTCTCCAGCGAGGTGGAGGACATCTCGCCCACCGTCATCAGGTTACGCGGCGTAAAGACGTCCCGGCTCATCTCCTGAAGATATTCGTGGATGCGCGGCCCGTCAGTGTAGAAGCGGCGACCGTCGCCGAGGGTATCGTCCGGGAAATCCTGATCTTTTGAAATCAGGTTGATGACGTCGAGACGCAAGCCGTCCACGCCGCGATCGGCCCAGAACTCGCACACTTTTTTCAGCTCGGCGCGCACCGCCGGGTTTTCCCAGTTGAGATCCGCCTGCTCCGGCGCGAACAGGTGCAGATAATACTGCTCGCTTTCGGCGTGCCAGCGCCAGGCGTTGCCGCCAAATTTGGAGCGCCAGTTGTTGGGAAGCGTATCCGGCGTACCGTCGCGCCAGATATAGAACTGGCGGTACGGACTCGCTTTATCCAGCGACTCACGGAACCAGGCGTGCTGCGTGGACGTGTGGTTAAAGACCATATCCAGCACGATGCGGATGCCGTGTTCATGCGCCAGGGCAACCAGTTCGTCAAAGTCGTCCAGCGTGCCGTAGGTCGGGTCGATGGCAGTGTAGTTCGCCACGTCGTAACCGTTATCCACCTGCGGGGAGATATAAAACGGCGTCAGCCAGATGGCGTCAATGCCGAGGGTTTTCAGGTAGTCCAGGCGCTGCGTCACGCCGCGCAGATCGCCCGTGCCGCTGCCGGTGGTGTCCTGGAAACTCTTTGGGTAAATCTGATAGATGACGCCGTTCTGCCACCAGTGAGGAAGGGTATTCATAGTGCGTTCCTGCAAATGCGAAGGGGCGCAACTGCGCCCCGAAAGAGAGAATTAAACAATCTGCAACGTGCCCTGACGGAACTTACGCTGGTAAACCACGGTAGTCAGCGCCATTGGGATGATAATCGCCACCGCCATCGCCAGCGCAAATACCTGCCAGAAAGCGGGCTGAATGGAGAGGATACCCGGCAGGCCGCCGACGCCAATCCCGTTCGCCATCACGCCGTTCAGACCGCACAGCAAGCCCGCCAGACCGGAGCCGATCATCGCGCAGAGCATCGGGAAGCGATATTTCAGGTTGATACCGTACATCGCCGGTTCAGTGACGCCGAGGTAAGCGGAGATGGCAGCCGGAACGGAGATCTCTCGCTCGTTGTGCTTACGGCTGACGATGATGATGCCGGTTACCGCCGAGGCCTGCGCAATGTTAGACAGGGCGATGATCGGCCAGACAGGCGTACCGCCGAGGCTCTGGATCATCTGCATATCAATCGCCAGCGTGGTCTGATGCACGCCGGTGATCACCAGCGGAGCGTAGAGGAAGCCAAACAGAGCGGCACCGATTGGCGCGAAGCTGCCGGTCATCAGATGACGGACCGCGAAGGCCACGCCGTCGCCAATCATGCGGCCAAACGGACCGATAAAGGCATGCGCCAGGAACACTGCCAGGATCAGCGAGCAGACCGGGACCACCACCAGATAGAGGTAATCCGGCACGATGCGCTTCAGGCGCGTCTCAATAAAGCCCAGCGCCAGACCCGCCAGCAATGCCGGGATCACCTGCGCCTGATAGCCCACTTTGGCGATGGTAAACAGGCCAAAGTTCCACACCTCTGGCGTTTGCTGACCAAGTAAGTAAGCGTTCATTAACTGCGGAGAGACCAGCGTCACGCCGAGCACGATACCGAGAATTGGCGTTCCGCCCATCTTGCGCACCGCGGACCAGCAGATCCCGACCGGCAGATAGAAGAAGATCGCTTCGCCAATCAGCCACAGGAAGTCATAGATGCTTTGCAGCGCCGGGTACATCTGCGCCAGGGTTTTGCCGTCGCTCATTGGCACATCGCCGATGACGTTACGGAAGCCCAGAATTAAGCCCCCGCTGATCAGCGCTGGCAGCAGCGGGAAGAAGATCTCCGCAAAATGGGAAATCAGCTGCTCATGCCATTTCATATTCTGGCGCGCGGCCTTCTTCGCCTGCTCTTTATCGGCGGAAGAGTGCCCGGTAGTCGCCAGCAGAGCCTGATAGTAATCGCCCACTTCGGTACCAATCACCACCTGGAACTGCCCGGCGTTGGTGAAGCAGCCTTTAACCATGGAAAGCTCTTCAATGGCCTTCGGGTTGGCTTTGGCCGGATCGTTCAGCACGAAGCGCAGGCGGGTAATGCAATGGCTGACGGTGGCGATGTTATCGCGTCCGCCGACCAGGACGATCAGCTGATCGATATCTGTTTGTTTGACTTTACTCATCATGAAACCTCATGACAGATGGTGATAGGGGTTATGACCTGTGCGCAAGCCTACTCCTTCAACGTGACGGCGAAAATGGGAACGTTCCCGAAACCGGGCGAAGATCACAATAATCTATTCAAAAGAATTATGAGAGATGGGCAGGAATAACGATCTGACGGGGTTCGGTACGCCCGGTAATCTGCTCGATCAGCTGCGCGGCCGCCTGCCGGCCAGACTCGGCGTAACCCGGATCAACGCTGATAATCTCCGGGTGTAAGAACTTCATCAGTGGCGTGCTTCCCACGCTCGCTAATTGCAGTTCCCCGATGCGCTGCTCCTGCAAATATTTGCTCGCCCCCAGTGCAAGGGTATCCGTGGCGCATACCAGGGCGGTGGTTTGTGGCGTCAGCACGCTGGCGACCTGTTCATATCCCTGTTTCATACCCAGACCGGGCAGCGCAGCCACGGCGGGGAGATTGTGTTTTTTACAAAACGCCAGGTACGCTTCATGGCGACGCTTGCCGGTAGTGATGTCGGCATGGGGCACGCCGAGATAGCTGATATGCCGATGGCCCTGTTCATACAGGCGCTGCATCAGGATCACGATCGCCCCTTCGTCATCGTAACAGACAGAGGCGAACCCGCTGGCATCGCGCGCCAGCAGCACCAGTGACGGCTGCCAGGGTTTAAGCACGTCCTCTTTTAGCCCGGTAAATCCGAACAGCACCACGCCATCAATATTACGGCGCTGAAGCATACCGAGATGCTCCTCCACCATTTGCGCGGAAAACTTACTCTCCATCATGATCGGATCGTAGCCCTGCTCGTAGAACGCGGGCAGCATGGTCTGTACGGCGAGGTTTTCGGAGAGGGAATCCAGACGCGAGACAATAATGGCGACCACTTTATCGCTCTGCCCGCGCATGGCGCGCGCGGAGCGGGAAGGGGAAAAACCGTGCTGATTCATCACCGCCTCGACGCGCTCGCGTGTGCGCTCGCTGACACCGCTTTCGTTGTTCAGCACGCGTGAGACAGTCGATTTCCCCACGCCGCTTAAACGCGCGATGTCTTTAATCGTAAGGCGGTTCTGCATGCTGTATTCCCTGTAACAACGATAAAATAATCAATTGAGCCTAATGCTATCCTGCGAATTCGCTATGGGCAAAGTCTGGTTTACGTTCGGTTTATTTGCAGGGCGTTATAATACCGCCCGATTAGTCACAAACGGTATGGATAAATCTCTATACTGCGCGCCGATACCCAACTTTTTACTTACCGGAGGCCACATGGATCCCGATCCCACACCTCTCCTGACACGGAGAAAACCTTCTTACCGGTAAGCCAGCTTTTTGCTGTCTCACCGGCGTGAGGCAGCAACGTTCATACGTTCCTGCTTGATAAATTAAGTGCCTGACAGGTACGGCTTTGCCACGCCTGCGGGAAAACTGCGTCCGCCTTTGCGGATGCGGGGGAATGACTATGCTGAAAAATATCACCCGGCAGCTGCAAGCGCTGCTGAGCCGCCACCTGCCACATCGCCTGATTGCGCGCGATCCGCTGCCAAATGCCAACACCATGGCGGGAGCGGCAATCCCCGCTTCCCTGACCGAGCGCTGCCTGAACGTGGCGGCGATGGATGAAAACGAAGTCTGGCGCGCCTTTGGCGGCCACCCGGAAGGGCTTAACGTGCAAGAAGTGTCAAAAATCCGCGCGGAACATGGCGATAACCAGATCCCGGCGCAGAAACCCTCTCCCTGGTGGGTCCACCTGTGGCTCTGCTACCGCAACCCGTTCAACCTGCTGCTGACGGTGCTCGGGATTATCTCTTACGCCACTGAAGATCTGTTTGCCGCAGGCGTGATTGCCCTGATGGTGGGTATCTCAACGCTGCTGAACTTTATTCAGGAAGCGCGCTCCACCAAAGCGGCGGATGCGCTGAAAGCGATGGTCAGCAACACTGCCACCGTGTCGCGCGTGATTAACGACCTCGGCGAAAACGCCTGGATTGAGCTTCCCATTGACCAGCTGGTGCCGGGCGATCTGGTGAAGCTGGCGGCGGGGGACATGATCCCGGCGGATTTACGTATCATCCAGGCGCGGGATCTGTTTGTCGCGCAGGCGTCACTCACCGGTGAGTCCCTGCCCGTAGAGAAGGTAGCGCGGACCCGCGATCCGCAGCAGATGAACCCGCTGGAGTGCGACACCCTGTGCTTTATGGGCACCACGGTGGTTAGCGGCACGGCGCAGGCGATTGTCACCGCCACCGGCGGCAATACCTGGTTTGGACAGCTTGCCGGACGCGTCAGCGAGCAGGAGAGCGAGCCGAATGCGTTCCAGAAAGGCATTGGCCGCGTCAGCATGCTGCTGATCCGCTTTATGATGGTCATGACGCCGATTGTCCTGCTGATCAACGGCTACACCAAAGGCGACTGGTGGGAAGCGGCGCTGTTCGCGCTCTCCGTGGCCGTTGGCTTAACGCCGGAAATGCTGCCGATGATTGTCACCTCCACGCTGGCGCGCGGGGCGGTCAAACTCTCTAAACAAAAGGTGATTGTTAAACACCTCGACGCCATCCAGAACTTTGGCGCGATGGACATTCTTTGCACCGATAAAACCGGCACCCTGACGCAGGACAAAATCGTGCTGGAGAACCACACCGATATCGCCGGAAAGACCAGCGAACGGGTGCTGTACAGCGCGTGGCTGAACAGCCACTATCAGACCGGGCTGAAAAACCTGCTCGACGTGGCGGTGCTGGAAGGGGTGGACGAGGAGTCTGCCCGCATGCTCTCCGGCCGCTGGCAGAAGGTGGACGAAATTCCGTTCGACTTTGAACGGCGCCGCATGTCGGTGGTGGTCAGCGAGCAGCCGGACGTGCACCAGCTGATCTGCAAAGGGGCATTGCAGGAGATCCTGAATGTTTCCACGCAGGTGCGCCATAACGGGGAGATCGTGCCGCTGGATGAGACCATGCTGCGCCGCATCAAACGCGTCACCGATAACCTGAACCGTCAGGGGCTGCGCGTGGTGGCGGTAGCCAGCAAGTTCCTGCCCGCGCGGGAAGGGGACTACCAGCGTATCGATGAATCCGATTTGATCCTCGAAGGTTACATCGCATTCCTCGATCCGCCGAAAGAGACCACCGCGCCCGCGCTGAAAGCGCTGAAAGCGAGCGGGATCACCGTCAAAATCCTGACCGGCGACAGCGAGCTGGTGGCGGCCAAAGTGTGCCACGAAGTGGGCCTGGACGCGGGTGACGTCGTCGTGGGGAGCGACATTGAGCACCTGTCCGACGATGAGCTGGCCGAGCTTGCCCAACGCACCACGCTGTTTGCCCGCCTGACGCCGATGCATAAAGAGCGCATCGTCACTCTGCTGCGTCGTGAAGGGCACGTAGTGGGCTTTATGGGCGACGGCATCAACGATGCGCCAGCCCTGCGTGCGGCGGATATCGGTATCTCCGTGGACGGCGCGGTGGATATCGCCCGTGAAGCGGCGGATATCATTCTGCTGGAAAAGAGCCTGATGGTGCTGGAGGAGGGCGTCATCGAAGGGCGTCGCACCTTCGCCAATATGCTCAAATACATCAAAATGACCGCCAGCTCCAACTTCGGCAACGTCTTCAGCGTGCTGGTGGCGAGCGCGTTTCTGCCGTTCCTGCCGATGCTGCCGCTGCACCTGCTGATCCAGAACCTGATGTACGATGTCTCTCAGGTGGCGATCCCGTTTGATAACGTGGACGACGAGCAGATCCAGAAGCCGCAGCGCTGGAACCCCGCCGATCTGGGGCGCTTTATGCTGTTCTTTGGGCCGATCAGCTCTATCTTCGACATTCTGACCTTCTGCCTGATGTGGTTTGTGTTCCACGCCAACACGCCGGAACACCAGACGCTGTTCCAGTCCGGCTGGTTCGTGGTGGGGCTGCTGTCCCAGACGCTGATTGTGCACATGATCCGCACCCGCCGCATTCCGTTTATCCAGAGCCGTGCCGCGTGGCCGCTGATTGTGATGACGGGCATTGTGATGGCGCTCGGGATCGCGCTGCCGTTCTCGCCGCTGGCAAGCTACCTGCAACTTCAGGCGCTGCCGCTGAGCTACTTCCCGTGGCTGGTGGCGATCCTCGCGGGCTACATGGTACTGACGCAGATGGTGAAAGGGTTCTATAGCCGTCGGTATGGGTGGCAGTAAATTATGTTTGCCGGGTGGCGGCTTCGCCTTACCCGGCCTACTCCCGAAACGTAGGCCCGGTAAGCGCAGCGCCACCGGGCAATAGCTTTCCTCCCAAATTCAACAATCTGTGATCTCCGTCGGCGCATTCGCTTGACGACAATTTGAGCGCATGTTAACAGAATGTTTTGCCTGTATTTGGCCCGTCAGATAAGGAACATTCATGTTACGGTACAGTCTCTTAACCGCCGGGCTTATGCTCGGCGCTTCCGCCTTTGCCGCCCCGGCAGGCGACCTTCCCTTAATGCCCTGGCCTGCGAAGGTTGAACGCCCGACCACTCAGGGCGCGCTGGTGCTTGACAATCAACTCTCTGTGAGCGTCAGCGGCGACGATCTGGGGGATGCGGTCAACCGCCTGCGCCAGCGCATTGAGCTGCAAACCGGCTGGACGCTTCAGCCGCAGGCCGAACAACCGGATAAACCGACCATCCGCATCGCCATCGCCAAAAAGGTGAAGCCGCAGCCGCTGCCGGACAGCGATGAGAGTTATAAACTCACGGTGGACGCCAACGGCGTAAATATCTCCGCCAACACCCGCTTCGGCGCGCTGCGCGCCATGGAAACCTTGCTTCAGCTGATGCAGAACGGCGCCGAAAACACTTCGATCCCGTGGGTGACCATTGAAGATTCGCCGCGCTTCCCGTGGCGCGGGCTGCTGCTCGATTCGGCGCGCCACTTCCTCCCGATTCCGGATATTAAACGCCAGATCGACGGCATGGCCGCGGCAAAACTCAACGTTCTGCACTGGCACTTAACCGACGATCAGGGCTGGCGCTTCAGCTCAAAGCGTTATC
Source organism: Enterobacter cloacae complex sp. 6730903 (assembly GCF_048283985.1). Lineage (NCBI taxonomy): Bacteria > Pseudomonadati > Pseudomonadota > Gammaproteobacteria > Enterobacterales > Enterobacteriaceae > Enterobacter > Enterobacter cloacae complex sp. 6730903. The sequence goes on from NZ_JBLVXX010000023.1 coordinate 60,956, forward strand.
CAAAATTAACCCAGCTTGCCAGCGATGGGCTGTTCTACACCCCGGAGCAGATGCGCGAGATTGTGCGTTACGCTGCCGAGCGCGGCATACGCGTGGTGCCGGAAATTGATATGCCGGGCCACGCCTCGGCGATTGCCGTCGCCTACCCGGAGCTGATGAGCGCGCCGGGGCCGTACGCCATGGAGCGCCACTGGGGCGTGCTGAAGCCGGTGCTGGATCCAACCAAAGAGGCAACTTATACCTTTGCCGACGCAATGGTCAGCGAACTGGCGGCGATCTTCCCGGATCCGTATCTGCATATTGGCGGCGATGAGGTTGACGACAGCCAGTGGAAAGCGAACGCTGCGATCCAGACGTTCATGCGCGACAACAAACTGGCGGACAGCCACGCGTTGCAGGCGTATTTCAACCGCAAGCTGGAGACGATCCTTGAGAAGCACCACCGGCAGATGGTTGGCTGGGATGAGATCTACCATCCCGATCTGCCGAAAAGCATTCTGATCCAGTCCTGGCAGGGGCAGGACGCGCTGGGGCAGGTGGCGCAGAACGGCTATAAGGGCATTCTCTCAACCGGTTTCTACCTCGATCAGCCGCAATCCACCGCCTACCACTACCGCAATGAAATTGTGCCGCAGGGGCTGAACGGCGTGGATGTGATAGCGGACACCGACAGCGTCCAGAGCTGGGCTTTCTCCATGCCGCGCCTGAAAGGCAAGCCGGTGGAAGGCAGCTTTACGCTGGTGAAAGGCGATGCCGGCTGGCGCGGATTTATTGATTTTGCCGGGAAATCGCGTCGGGCGGTGGATAACATTCAGTGGCGGGACGACAACCAGGTAACGTTTACCGTTGATACCTGGATGGGTGAAACGCGTCCGGTCGTTTCCGTTGAGAACGATAAGCTCAGCGGTTATTTCCTGGTGGGTAACGCCCGCTACCCGATCGACGGCACGCGTCTGGACGCGGTGCCAAAAGGCATACCGCCGGTGGTGCCGGACCCGGCGAACGAGGCCAATCTGCTCGGCGGCGAAGCCGCGCTGTGGGCGGAAAACGTGGTCGCGCCGGTGCTGGATATCCGTCTGTGGCCGCGCGCCTTTGCGGTGGCGGAGCGGCTATGGTCGGCGAAGGACGTCAACGACATTGACAACATGTATACCCGGCTCCAGGCGATGGACAGCTGGTCGACGGTGTCGGTTGGACTACAGCAGCATACCCAGCAGCAGGTGCAGTTCACCCGCCTCGCCAACAATGCGGATACCCTGCCGCTGCAAATTCTCGCCCAGGCGCTTGAACCGGCGCAGTATTACACCCGCCAGCATCTTAAGTTCCAGGCCGGAAACTATCATCAGTTTGAGCCGCTTAATCGCCTTGCAGATGCGCTTAACGCTGAAAGCGCCACCGTGCGTCAGATGAATAAATGGGCGGACCGTCTGGTGAGCGACGCGGAAGACACGGAAAGCGCCGATGCGCTGCGCCACGTCTTTAACCGCTGGCAGAACAACACCAGTGATGCGCTGGCCTTGAGTGAAAACAGCTATCAGCTGAAGGCCATAAAGCCGGTGATCCAGGAGGTGGATAAGCTGGCCTCGATTGGTCTGAGGCTGACGGATCTGGTGGCGCGTCAGGGCACGCTGGACGACAACGAGATCGCGTCGATCCAGAGCGAACTGGATAACGCGGCGACGATCCAGGACGAGGTGGTAATTGCGGCGGTATATCCGCTGGAGACGCTGCTTAGGGCGACGCGGAATCAGTAGTAAAGAACCCTCACCCCAGCCCTCTCCCTTTGGGAGAGGGTTAGGGTGAGGGAATCAGATCGCTCAGTTCTTCAACACCCACGCCTCTCTCCAGTGCGCGCCCACGCCTGGTTCAAACTGGTTTGCGGTTGGGCTGTACTGCACGCAGTAGCCGCTGAACGGGACAGGCCTGCATTCGTAGGTCTTACCGTCTTTCGGCTGTAGCACTACGGTGCCCGCTTTGTAGGACGCGACGTTATCCGGGAAGATAAAGTCATGCGGGCCGTTGCTGTCCGCCGCGTCGCTTTCCAGCATCAGATCCAGCACGTCCTGCGCGAACAGGGTGCCGTCTTTGTTAGTGGCGTAGTATTTCAGCATATGGTGCCCCGCCGCGACGTCAGTCAGGGTCATGGTCACGTCCTGGCTGGCGTTATTCATCTCCTGCTTCAGATACCCCTTTTCCGCACCGCTGTGGTTCATCACGTGCGCTTCAACATTCACGTCGCCTTTGGTGTTCACGTGGAAGGTGACGGTCGCCTTGCCATTCTCGATTTTGCTGTAGTGCAGGTTAGAAACCGCGATGGTTTCATTCACTTCCGCCTTCTGCTCTTCGTACGAAATCGCAACGGACTGGAGGGCGCTGCCGTCTTTGACGAAGACGCTGTTCGCGCCGTGAACCGGGCTAATTTCGCCCGCTTCATCCTTCACCCCGACACGCACATCGCTGTGCGCGGCGTTGATCTTCTGCGCCAGATCGTATGACCACTGGTTCGCATCCCCCTGGGCAACGGAGCCGATGGTCAGCTCGGTACGCAGGGCGGCAACTTCCCCGTTGGCGTCGAAGAAGCGTGCAATCACTTTATCGCCCGTGTTCAGGTTATTCCCGGCAATCTGTCCGCTCAGGGTTTTACTCCACTGGGAGATCACCGCTGGGGTGTCGTCCGGCGTGACGTTGCCGCCGTTACCGAAATCAACGTCAATGGCCTGATAGAAACTGTTTGCCGTATCCGCAATTTCCCACACGCCATAAATAACCTGGTAGCCCGTACGTTCCGGGACATTACAGGTCATGGATTTTGTCATCGCCGGTGCCTGGCCATGTCCGTTAATAGTACAGAACGGCGTTAATTCGAACTGGTCACGGGTCAACGGTTTATTGGGGTCCCAGTTTTGTTTGGTAATGTAATAACGCCAGTTGGTGGTTTTATGCGGTGCGGTATGGTGCCAGACAAATTCATGCGGGCCTGCCGTCATAGGATTTTTGGTCCAGGCGTTCAGGCTCTGCTTATCAAGCTGGGAGTAGCTGGTAATACCGGCGCTGGCAAGCTGGCCGTCGGGCGGCATCGCACCCGTCGGGAAGCCGGAGGCCTTTTCTACGCTCTGCGGTTCATATTGTACAGAGCCACAGTCAATATTCTTGCCGAGCTTACACATATAAGCGCGGCTGGCAGGGGATTCTATATATCCGTGTGCAAGTGCGGAAGACGCAACCGTTAATGTGGTAACCGCCAGCGCAATTTTAGAGAGTTTCATTCATCATCCATTAATTAGAATAGAGCAAGGCAGCGTCAGTCTATTAATGGAGTGGCGGATGCGTCATTTCCCGGAGAGAGTAAAAATGGTCGAAATAAAAAAAGGCAGCCTGAGCTGCCTTCTCTTTCTTGAAATAAATTAGCGACGTACGGCAATCGCTTCAATTTCAATTTTCACGTCTTTTGGCAGACGCGCCACTTCCACGCAGGAGCGCGCCGGGAAGGTCGCGTTGTGCTCGGTGAAGAACGCTTCGTAAGTGGCGTTAACGGTCGCAAAATCATTCAGATCTTTCACGAACACGGTGGTTTTGACGATATCGCCCACTTTCAGACCGGCAGATTCGACGATCGCCTGCACGTTTTCCAGCGACTGACGCGCCTGCGCCGCTACGTCGGCTGGTACTTCACCGGTTTTTGGGTTCACCGGGATCTGGCCAGAAGTGATGATCATGCTGCCCAGATCAACGCCCTGAACGTATGGGCCGATAGCCGCTGGTGCATTTTCCGTCGCGAGTACTTTGCTCATTTTTTCTCCAGAATTACAGCGTTAAGAATGTTCCCGGCCATTATAACAGCCGGGATTTCATTACCAACCTCAATTAGTTGGCCAGCACCACATAATGAGAAAACTCTTTTTCGCAGTATTTGCATTTGAGTGCGATGTCATTGGCGCGTTTTTTCACTGCAAAGCTGGAGGAAACTGGCTCAGCATGACTGATGCAGTTGCTGTTCGGGCAGACCAGCACGCTTTCGATGCGATCCGGCAGGCTTGGGCGGGATTTTCCCACCACGTCGTAATCGTCGATGCGGTTAACCGTGGCGTCCGGCGCGTACAGTGACAGCTGGTTAACCTGCTCGTCGGTCAGGAAAGTGTTCTCGATCTTGATCAGGTCTTTACGGCCCATTTCGCCCGACGGCAGGTTCAGGCCGATGGTGATGCGCTGGTCGGTTTCAGTCAGTTTGAACAGCGTCAGCAGCTTAAAGCCCACCTGCGCAGGGATGTGGTCAATCACGGTGCCACGCTTGATGGCTTCAACCTGGAGTTTGTTATCGTGTGTCATGGTCGTCTCCCCTTACAGAGCTAATTCGCGATTCAGAACCAGTGCCAGTAACGCCTGGCGGGCGAAGATGCCGTTTCCGGCCTGCTGGAAGTACCAGGCGTGCGGCGTTTTATCCACGTCTGTGGTGATCTCATCGATGCGCGGCAGCGGGTGCAGCACCTTCATGTTGTCGCGCGCGCCCTCGAGGTCGCTGGCGCGCAGCACGAACTGCGCCTTCACGTTGGCGTACTCGGATGGGTCAAGACGCTCTTTCTGCACGCGGGTCATGTAGAGAATATCCACGTTGCCCATCACCTCTTCGATGCTGGCGTGCAGGCTCCACGCGATGCCTTTTTCGTCCAGCATATCGAGAATGTACTGCGGCATCGCCAGCGCGTCCGGGGCGATGAAGAAGAAGCGGTTGCCGTTAAATTTCGCCAGCGCCTGGGTCAGCGAGTGGACGGTGCGGCCATATTTCAGGTCGCCGACCATGGCGATGTTCAGGTTCTCAAGCGTGCCCTGCGTCTCCTGAATGGTGAACAGATCCAGCAGGGTCTGCGTCGGATGCTGGTTAGCGCCGTCACCGGCATTCAGTACCGGAATGCCGCCGGAAAATTCGGTCGCCAGACGCGCCGCGCCCTCCTGCGGGTGGCGCATCACAATCGCGTCAACGTAGGTGCTAATCACTGAAATGGTATCCGCCAGGGTCTCGCCTTTTTTGCCCAGCGACGTGTTGCTGCTGTCCGAGAAGCCCACCACGCTCGCGCCCAGGCGGTGCATGGAGGTTTCGAAGGAGAGACGCGTGCGGGTCGAGGCTTCGAAGAAGCAGCTCGCAATCACCTTGTGCTTCAGCAGCTCCGGTTGCGGATTGGCCTTCAGTTTTGCCGCGGTTTCCAGAACCAGTTCCAGCTCTTCGCGGCTGAGGTCGTTTATGGAAATGATGTGTTTTTGATAAAGCGGATTCATGTTTATCTCCTGACGCCGGGCAAAAAAAAGCCCCTCAAATGAGGGGCTCTGGGAATAGGTTTAGCAACGGGAAGAAAAACGGCAGGCCAGCGTCTGATTTCAGACGCGGTAAGACGTTATGTCGTACACGCTTGACCATGCTTCCTCCCGGCAAATTGTCGGGCATTATACGCAGCTCGCTTTTGGGATCAAGCGATTTAATGCACGCTTTACTCAATGCAAACGGTTCTTTATGAATATTAATGCGTTCTGAGTAAATAATTAATTTGCTTATGGACCAGCGCGGTGCGCTTCACCACGCGGGGCGCGACCCAGACAATACTGCTTCCGGCCACCACGCCTAAAATTTCCGGTAACTGGTGATAATCCAGAATACGCGCCACCGCGCGGCCATATCCGGCGACGGTATGGATAAGGATAAATTCGCTGTTGTGCTCCACGCTCACCACCATTTCAGAGACGGTACGCGCCGCGTCGGGGGCCGGGCGCAGCTGGGGATTCAGCGAATAAATCTTTAGCCCTTTGGCATTGCGAATTTTTATGACACCGAGCAACTTGAGCAGACGTGAAACGGTGGACTGGCTGATGGTCTCAAAACCCCGCTCCTGTAAGTCGCGGCGGATCTCTTCCTGGGAGAGATAGCTCTTTTCCGCGATCAGACGCTGGCAGACCGTTAGCTGTAGTTGCTCTTTGGGAGAGTACTCTTCGTAATCCATCATAGTTCCCATATCAGTTCCCGAAATAACCGGTGGCACCGCACCGATCCGTAGGCCGGATAAGCGCAGCGCCATCCGGCAAATTACAACAGGGCGCCCAGGCTTAACGCCACCATAATCACCACCGTTAAAATCCCCAGCAACGGCGCGACCCATTTCAGATAGCGCACGTAGGGCACGCGGGCGATAGCCAGCCCGCCCATCACGACGGCAGAGGTGGGAGTGATCAGGTTAACGATGCCGGACGCCGACTGGTAAGCCGTAACCACCAGGTCGCGGTTGACGTTAGCGAAATCGGCAAGGGGCGCCATGATCGGCATCGTCAGAACGGCCAGGCCGGACGAAGAAGGCACAAGAAACGACAGCACCACTTCCAGCCAGTACATCACGTTGATGAACGCCACCGTCGACAATCCGGTGACCATTCCCTCGGCGCTGTGCAAAATGGTGTGGGTAATCATGCCCTTATCCATGATCACTACGATACCGCGCGCGATGCCGATAATCAGCGCGACGCCCAGCAAATCTCGCGCGCCGTTGATAAAGGTTGAAGTCAGCTCCTCTTCGCTCATGCGGGCGATCAGCCCGACGATAATGGCGCTGGCGAGGAACACCGCCGAGATCTCCGCCATCCACCAGCCCAGCACCGCCACGCCGTAGATCATCACCGCGAAGGCGAGGGCGAAGATCACCAGGATGAGTTTGCGCACCGGGGTAAATTCCAGCGACTGCTCGCCCTTGTTGCCGAGGAAGTGGGCGAGATTCTCTTCCTGTTTATCCGCCACGATCGACAGCGACGGATCCTTGCGCACCTTGCGGGCATAGCGCATTACCCACGCCACGCAGATGATCCAGCCGATCACCAGCAGCGCCAGGCGCAGAGCGATGCCGTTAGTGAAGGGGATCCCGGCGGCGTTGGCGGCGATCACCGTAGCGAACGGGTTGATGGTGGAGCCGAGGGTGCCGATCCCTGCGCCGAGCAGCACGGTGGACGCAGCAACCACCGGATCGAACCGCGCCGCCAGCATCACCGGCACCAGTAAGGTATAGAAGGGCAGCGACTCTTCTGCCATGCCGTAAATCGTGCCGCCTGCGGCAAACAGCGCCATCAGGATCGGGATCATCCACTCTTCGCGTCCGCGCAGCTTAGTGGTGACGCGCTCGATCCCGGCGTCAATCGCTCCGGTTTTGGTGACGATCCCGAGAAATCCCCCGATGATCAGAATAAACAGCGCCACGTCGATCGCCCCGGCCTGGCCGGACTCCGGATCGTACAGCCCGGCAATCGGCGCCATCAGCACCGAAACCAGCCCCTGCGGATGTGATGCTACCTGTGCATAGGTGCCCGCAACGGGGACTTCTTTGCCGAGCGCCTCGTTCATCGCCATATGGTACTGCCCGGCCGGAACAATCCACGTCAGCACGGCAACCACGGCAATCAGAAAAAAGAGAATGGTGTAAGCGGAGGGAAACTTGAACTTGCCCATGATGTTCTCCTGAACCCGGCGCACCCCGCGGCGCGCCGGGCGGTGATTAGTCGCCGAGTGTCGCCACCATGACCGCTTTGATGGTGTGCATGCGGTTCTCTGCTTCGTCGAAGACGATGGAGTTCGGTGATTCAAAGACCTCTTCCGTCACCTCCAGCCCCTTCAGGCCGTACGCCATCTCGATTTCGCGGCCCACTTTGGTGTGCTCGTTGTGGAACGCCGGCAGGCAGTGCATGAACTTGACGTTCGGGTTACCGGTGGCCTTCATCACGTCCGCGTTGATCTGATACGGCTTCATCAGGCTGACGCGCTCGGCCCAGGCTTCCTTCGGCTCGCCCATGGAAACCCACACGTCGGTGTAGAGGAAATCGGTGCCCTGCACGCCTTCCTCCACGTCGTCGGTGAGGGTGATGCGCGCGCCCGTCTCTTTGGCGATGGCGCGGCACTGCTCAACCAGGCCCGCCTCCGGCCAGAATGATTTCGGCGCCACAAGGCGGATATCCATCCCCATTTTGGCCGCGCCGACCATCAGCGAATTGCCCATGTTGTTCCGCGCGTCGCCGAGATAAGCAAAGCTCAGCTCCGGCAGGGTTTTGCCCGGTGAGTGCTCCAGCATGGTCATCAGGTCGGCGAGGATTTGGGTCGGGTGGAACTCGTCGGTCAGGCCGTTCCACACCGGCACACCCGCGTACTCGCCCAGCTCTTCAACGATGGCCTGGCCGTAGCCGCGATACTCGATGCCGTCATACATGCGGCCCAGCACGCGCGCGGTGTCCTTCATCGACTCCTTATGGCCGATCTGCGATCCGCTTGGGCCGAGGTAGGTGACCTGCGCGCCCTGGTCGAACGCACCCACTTCAAAGGCGCAGCGGGTGCGGGTGGAGGTTTTTTCAAAGATCAGGGCGATGTTTTTCCCGACCAGGGTTTGTTTTTCGCGTCCGGCTTTTTTGGCGGCCTTCAGCTCGATGGCGAGATCGATCAGGTACTGGATCTCTGCCGGGGTGTAGTCCAGCAGTTTGAGGAAGTTGCGGTTTTTCAGGTTAATGGTCATGGGGAAATCCTTTTTAAAATTTAGCTGTCTGATGCCCTCACCCCGGCCCTCTCCCACAGGGAGAGGGGGCGTACATTCCCTCTCCCTTTGGGAGAGGGTTAGGGTGAGGGGAAAACGACTCAGTTACGAATCAACGTGCCTTTCTCGCCCGCCAGGATCTCCGCGCCGTCGGCCAGCGCACCGATCCCGGCAATGCCGCCGCAGGCCTCAACAAACTCGCGGCAGGCGGCCACTTTCGGCCCCATCGATCCGGCGTCGAACTGCATATCTCTGAGCAGCTCCGGCGTCACCTGCGCCAGCGGACGCTGGGTTGGCTTGCCCCAGTCGAGATACACCGCGTCGGCATCGGTGAGGATCAGCAGGGCATCGGCTTCGATCTGACGCGCCAGCAGGGCGGAGGAGAGGTCTTTGTCGATCACCGCCTCAATGCCGCGATAGCCGTTGGCGTTTTCCACCACCGGCACGCCGCCGCCGCCGTTGCAGATCACCAGGTGGTCGCGCTGAATCAGCGCTGTGATGGCGTCGCTCTCGACGATGCGCTTCGGCTGCGGCGACGGCACCACGCGGCGGAAGTAGCTGCCGTCGGCCTTAAACGCCCAGCCTTTCTCTGCGGCCAGCGCTTTAGCCTGGGCTTCGCTGTAGACCGGGCCGATGTACTTGGTCGGGTTACTGAAGGCCGGGTCGGCGGCGTCCACTTCCACCTGCGTGAGCAGAACGCTGACCTCGCGCTGGGGCAGATTGTTTTTCAGCGCCTGCTGGAGCATGTAGCCGATCATCCCCTGGCTTTCGGCACCGAGAACGTCCAGCGGGTAGGGGGTGACTTTGTCGTAGGCGCTGTTCTGTAATGCCAGCAGTCCGACCTGCGGGCCGTTGCCGTGCACCAGCACCACGCGCCACTGCTCCATTAAGCCGGCGATGGTGCGGGCGGCCTGCTCGATGTTCTGGCGCTGGATGTCCGCTTCAAGCGGCTCGCCGCGCTTGAGCAGCGCGTTGCCGCCAAGGGCCACAACCAGAGTGGGTTTTCGTTCCATGATGGCTCCTTTAAATTCCGTCGCGTTCCAGTGGGCAGCTCATGCAGCGCGCGCCGCCGCGACCGCGTCCCAGCTCGTCGCCTGGGATAGGCAGCACGGTAATGCCCGCTTTGTCATACTTCTCGTTGGTCCAGACGTTGCGCTCGTAGCCGATCACCACGCCCGGGCGGATGGTCAGGACGTTGTTGGCGTCGTTCCACTGCTCGCGCTCGGCCTCAAAGGCGTCGCCGCCGGTGGTGATCAGGCGGACCTGGTTAATGCCGAGGGCTTTCTCGATGGCGTGCAGCAGGTCGGTTTCCTGGGTACGCAGCAGGCCGCCGCGTCCGTCCGGGGTGAGCGTCCAGCACTGGGCGTCCTTGCGCACCACTTCCGGGTAAACGGAGAAGGTGTCTACGTCGATGTGGGTCATCACGGTGTCGAGGTGCATGCAGGAGCGGTGTTTCGGCAGTTCAACGGCAATCACGCGCTCGGCCTGGCGATGTTTAAACAGGCTGTTGGCGAGGAACTCCACGCCCTGCGGCGTCGTGCGCTCGGACATGCCGATCAGTACCGCCCCGCGACCAATCACTAATACGTCGCCGCCTTCTAAGGTGGCGTGGTCGTAATTAATATTCTCGTCGCCGAAATACTTAATAAACTCGCCGTCGGCAAATGCGGGGTGCCAGCGATATATTGCCCGCAGGTTATTCGTTTCACGCTGGCGGGCGGGTTTCGCCATCGGATTAATGGAGACGCCGTTATATATCCAGCAGGAGGTGTCGCGGGTAAATAAGTGGTTCGGCAGCGGCTTCATAATAAAATCATTCGCCGTGTGGGTATCGACCACCATATTTTTAATAGCCGCCGGAATTTCACCGTAGGTTAATCCGCCGCTCAATCTGCGCGCCAGTTCGCGGTGCGGCATATCCGCCAGCCAGCCGCGCACGTCGGCGGCAAAGGTTGGCCCCAAGCGATAGTCGGAGATTTGTGTTTCAAGAAGCCAGGCTTTTGCTTCCGCAATATCAAGCGTTTGCGTAAGAAGGTCGGTCAACAGCAGGACTTCCACACCCTGCTCGCGCAGCGTGTTTGCGAAGATGTCATGCTCTTCACCCGCCCGTTCAACCGAGAGCACGTCATCAAATAACAGCTCCTGACAGTTTGAGGGGGTTAACCGTTTCAGACTTAAATTAGGACGGTGCAGCATAACGCTACGCAATTGACCAATTTCAGAACCGACGTAATGCTTTTCCATAATTATTCCTTTAACTGTTTTCAGAATAAAAAGGGCATGCGCCATGTGAGGTGTTTAATTTCATGGCGGCTAAGCTCAATTGATTTCGTGATTTATAGTAGGCGCTTAAATAATGGTTATTGTGACATTGCTCACGCGAAAACCGATATTGAGCACTTTATTTTCAATTGCATGATTCGTATCAGATAATGATTAATTTCATATTATTAAGGGATGAATAGCTAAGCAGGAACGGGTGGCAATATTTGAAGTTGTTATTATTTTGTAGAATCACATGTTTTGAAATATTTAGT